>CAXTWJ010000178.1:0-5840 GCA_964247925.1 uncultured Sphingomonas sp. | reverse complement strand
CCCCCACGACAGGGGAGCCACCAGCTAACGCGGCCCGAGTGAACGCGAGCACTCCCCCATGATCGGCCTGTCCGTCGCGGTCGGCCGCTTCGTCGAGGCGCTGTTCTGGGCGATCCTGCGCGTCGCCGGCACCGTCGCGGCGGGCATGGTCGCGGGCGCGGTGGTGCTGGTCGTCGCGCTGATCCTGCTGCGACGCACCTGGCGCAGGATCCGCCGCTGATGCCCGCCACCCCCGCTTGGCCGCCGCGCTCGACGCCGCGGCTGTTCGTCGACCAGCCTCTCGCCCCCGGGCCGCTCACGCTCACCGGCCCGGCCGCGCACTATCTGGTCGGCGTGATGCGGGTGAAGGCGGGCGATCCGGTCCGGCTGTTCGACGACCGTACCGGCGAGTGGCTCGCGACGGTGGCGCAGACCGGCAAGCGCGACCTCCGGCTCGACGTCGCCGACCAGCTCCGCCCGCGTGAGACCGTGCCCGACCTGTGGCTGTGCGCCGCGCCGCTCAAGAAGGGGCGGATCGATTGGATGGCGGAGAAGGCGTGCGAGCTGGGCGTGGCGCGCCTCGTCCCCGTCGTGACGCGCCGCACGGTGGTGGATCGGCCCAACACCGACCGCCTGCGCGCGCACATGGTCGAGGCCGCCGAGCAGTGCGGCCGCACCGCGCTGCCCGAGGTCGCCGAGCCGGTGAAGCTGGACACGCTGCTCCGCGGCTGGCCGGCGGACCGCGCGTTGTTCTTCGCCGACGAGACCGGCGGCACGCCCGCGCTGGCCGCCATGCAGGCGCACCGCGGCCCGGGGGCGATCCTGATCGGCCCGGAGGGCGGCTTCGACGACCAGGAGCGCGACGCCGTCCGCGCGCTGCCCCGGGTCGTCGGCATCGGCCTTGGCCCCCGCATCCTGCGCGCCGACACCGCAGCGGCGGCGGCGATCGCGCTGTGGATGGCGGCGGCGGGCGACTGGCTCTAGCGCCCCCGCCCGCGCCCGCGTAAGCGCGCGGGCATGACGACCAAGACCGACGCGCCCGATCACTCGCCCCGGATCGAGTCGCGCGACCAGCTGATCGCGAGCTTCGCGCGCGGCGAGAAGCCGGCCGACCGCTGGCGGATCGGCACCGAGCACGAGAAGTTCGTCTATAAGCTGTCCGACCACCACGCGCCCAGCTGGGACGAACCCGGCGGCATCCGCGACCTGCTGATGGCGCTGACCGAGTTCGGCTGGCGGCCGGTCGAGGAGGACGGCAAGGTCATCGCGCTGACCGGCAGCGACGGCTCGGTCAGCCTGGAGCCCGCCGGCCAGTTCGAGCTGTCGGGCGCGCCGCTGGAGACGCTGCACCAGACCTGCGCGGAAACCGGCCGGCACCTGGAACAGGTAAAGGCGATGGGCGACCGGCTCGGCCTCGGCTTCCTGGGGCTGGGCATGTGGCCCGACAAGACGCGCGCCGAGCTGCCCGTGATGCCCAAGGGCCGGTACGACATCATGCGCCGCCATATGCCGCGCGTGGGCGGCCTCGGGCTCGACATGATGCTGCGCACCTGCACCATCCAGGTCAACCTCGACTATGCGACCGAGGCGGACATGGTGCGAAAATTTCGCGTCGGCCTGGCGCTGCAGCCGCTCGCGACCGCCCTGTTCGCCAACTCGCCCTTCACGGAGGGGCAGCCGAACGGGATGCTGTCGTTCCGCAGCCATATCTGGTCGGACACCGACCCGCACCGCACCGGCATGCTGCCCTTCGTCTTCGAGGACGGGTTCGGCTATGAGCGCTATGCCGACTATGCGCTCGATGTGCCGATGTACTTCGTCTATCGCGACGGACGCTACATCGACGCGGCGGGCCTGAGCTTCCGCGATTTCCTGCGCGGTGAGCTGTCCGTATTGCCGGGCGAGCTGCCGACGCTGGACGACTGGAACGACCACCTCTCCACCGCCTTTCCGGAGGTGCGGCTCAAGACCTTCCTCGAGATGCGCGGCGCCGATGGCGGCCCGTGGAGCCGCATCTGCGCGCTGCCCGCGTTCTGGGTCGGGCTGCTCTATGACGGCCAAGCGCTCGACGCGGCGTGGGATCTGGTCAAGGGCTGGAGCCTCGCCGACCGCCAGACCTTGCGCGATGCCGTGCCCAGGCTGGCGCTCGACGCCCCGCTGCCCGGTGGCGGCACCCTGCGCGACATCGCCGGCGAGGTGCTCGACATCGCGCACGCCGGCTTGGCGTCGCGCGCGCGGGGTGAGGCCGGCGACAACGAGACCGGCTTTCTCGACCCGCTGCGCGAGATCGTCCGCTCCGGCAAGGTGCCCGCCCAGGTGCTGCTGGACCGCTACCACGGTGAGTGGGGCGGCGATGTGAGCCGGGTCTATGACGAGTTCAGCTTCTGACCCACCGCCAGAACCGGGGCACCGGCGCGTTGCGCTCCGCCCAGTCCGCATACGCCACGTAGTCCGGATCGAGCAACAGGTGCCGCTCCTCCGTCCGCGCGCGCCAGTAGTAGATAGAACTGACCACGCCCAGGATGAGCGTCGCGCGCACCGCGTCCACCCAGTTGCCCAGCGACAGCACGGGCACGGTCGATACCCACCAGAACAGGTTCTTGGACAGATAGGCCGGGTGCTTGGACAGCCGGTATGGCCCGTGTGTCAGGATGCCGCGATGCGTCAGGTTGGAGAAGCGCGGCCCGAACGCCACCGTCGCCCAGGCGTAGACGCCCGTCAGCGCCACCAGCGCCGCGCCGATCGGCCACAGCAGCCACGGATGGCCCGCGAACCAGTGCGACCAGTCGGCCGTCCCCGGGTGATAGTCGAGCGGACCGCCGTTCATCATCAGCACGAACGGCGGATAGCAGATCAGCGCCGCGGTCCACGCCGCCGCGAACGGGTTGGCCGAGCGGATATGGCTGTCCAGCGGCCGGAAGGTCAGCACATAGCCCACCGTCGCGAACGCCACATCGACCGTGAACATGAACGTCGTCAGCCACCCCGCCAGCGCGACCGGATCGTGCCACACCGGCGTCAGGTCGCGCCGCACGACATCGCCGAACCCCGGCGGCACCACCGCGAGCATGAAGGCGAGGAAGAACGCCTTCACCGCCCAGGCGCGCGCATGGGCCGCGATCGCGGCGGCATCGGCCGGCTGCCCCGCCAGCCATGCGCCCAGCTGCCACGCCCCGTCGCGCGGATCGACCAGATAACGGGCGATCCACAGCACGTACGGCACCGACAGCACCAGCACGATCGGCGCCGCCGCGGTCAGGCAGGCCATCGCGAAGGCGAAGTTGATCGGCCGCTCCGCCCACCAGAATCGTCCGGTGGCATAGATCAGCGCGATCACGGCCCAGGTCGCCCACAATCCGGCGAGCTTCACCAGGCTCACGTCCACGGTCTCGCGCCACGGTCGCCGCAGCGTCCAGTCGATCCCCGTCGAGGTTCGCCGATGCACGCCGTCAACGGCCAGCGACCAGAGCACCATCGGCACGCCGCACGCCAGGAGGGTGACCAACGCCGCGTATGGCCCGTCCATGCCCCACCAGCGCGCCACCCCGATCCACGCCAGCACGCCCGTCAGCCCAGCCATTCCGGCGCCGGTGCTGACCGCCGACGCCGGCCGTTCGTCGGAGCCGGGCGCACGAAGGGTGGCGTCGTGATACATGGCCTCGACCTAGGCCCCGAACGGTAAGCAACCCGTGAAGCATTGCGCCACGCCCCGCGCCTGCGCTAGGCAGATGGGGCGCGGGTGTAGCTCAATGGTAGAGCAGAAGCCTTCCAAGCTTACGACGAGGGTTCGATTCCCTTCACCCGCTCCCTCCTTCGCTCGCTGGCGCGAGCTTCGGCGGGCGAGCCCGCTTTCACCGTAACCGCTTGGCGGCGAAGGCTCGGCCGGAACCGGATTTCAGATATTGCTCGAACGCGGCGGCCTTGGCGCGGTCGGCGAAGGCCGTGTAGCTGACCAGGTGCCATGGGCTAAACTTGGCGGTATGCGCCGATCGCCCCTCGTTGTGCTCGGCTAGCCGCCGCCGAAGATCGTCGGCCAGCCCCGTATAGGACTGCTCCGGCGCAACCTCGCTCTGCAAGATATACACATAGATCATGGTGAGCCAGCCAAGAGGGCTTGCCCGCCGAAGCGTCGCGCAGCGATGCGAAGAAGGGTGGACAGGGCTGGATTCGAACCAGCGTACGCTTGCACGGGCAGATTTACAGTCTGCTGCCTTTAACCACTCGGCCACCTGTCCGGTACGCCGCTCGAAAGCGAGGCGGCTCCATGGCGAAGCGGCGCGAGCCTGTCAACGCGGTTGCCCTCCGCCTCCAGCCGTCATAGCGCCGCCACCATGACGCATCACGGCACCCATGGCTAGGCGCGGCCACCGTCCCTCCACCGGCACCAAGGACCGGCCCCGCTTCTGGGGCCGCCACGCGGTCACCGCCGCGCTCGCCAACCCGGACCGCGCGGTGCGCAAGCTTTGGGGGACGCGCGAGGCGCTCGCCCAGCTCGACCTGCCCGCCGCGCTGCCGGTAACCTTCGCCGAGGTCACCGACCTCGGCCGCCTGGTCCCCGCCGACGCGCCGCATCAGGGGCTGGTGGCGGAGGTGGAGCCGCTGGACGACATCTGGCTGGGCGACCTGCTCCACGCCGGCGCCGAGGACACGCGCCCGCTGATCGTGCTCGATCAGGTGACGGACCCGCACAATGTCGGCGCGATCCTGCGCTCGGCCGCCGCGTTCGACGCGCTCGGCATGGTCACGCAGGACCGCCACGCGCCGCCCGAGTCCGGCACCGTCGCGCGCTCGGCCTCGGGCGCGCTGGCAACGGTGCCCGGGGTGCGCGGCGTCAACCTCGCCCCCGCGCGGGGCGCTATCGCGGACGCCGGCGTCTGGCGCCTCGGCCGGACCGGCCATGCGACGCACACGCTGGCGCAGGTGATGGGCACGCAGCGGATCGCGATCGTGCTGGGCGCGGAAGGCGAGGGGATGCGCCAGAACACGCAGGCGCATTGCGACCAGCTGGCGAAGCTGCCGATCTCGGGCAAGGTGGAAAGCCTCAACGTCTCGAATGCCGCCGCCGTGGCGCTGTATGCGATCGCCGCGCGCGTGGGCTAACGGCCACTTGCGCTCGATTGCGGACGTTCCGTCGCGGCTTCTTGCGTCGGTCTGCCTTACTCCGAAATCGCTTTGCCGATAGCGACCCCGACCAACAGTATAGCGAGCAAGCTCCAAGCCTGCACGGCGAAACGTGGGGCAATCAGCGTTTGCGTCCGTTCCAGAGCTGGAGAACGCTTTCCGCCTTCTACGGCTCCGCCGCTGCTTTCCTTATAGGTCTGAAGCGCTTGCGCGTCATTAGCTGGCGTGCAAGCGCCCATATTCACAAGGTCATAGTAGACCAAGAAATGCGAGAGCGGCCTTTCCGCTCCTGGCAGCAAGCGGAACGCTAGTGTTTCCGGATCGTGATCATAAGGATCACTCGGTGAATAGAGTTGTTCAGCCCAGCCGATCCGGACGAGTTGTTTCCAGTATCGCGCATGAACGGAGTCGTGCACGGTCAAGACCGTTGCCGCCGAATTACAAACACACTTTAGGATAATCGAAGTGTCACCACGACTGATATTGCTCCAATTAAGCAAGATCGAACGCATTGCGGCAAGCTGGTCCTCATTCCAGGGCTCGGCGTCCGTCATGCCGGCCGGACGTAGATGCTAGTAGTTAATGGCCGGTTCCCACCATGGGCGGTCAGCACTTCACCCCTGTCCTACACGCCCCCGATCTGCGCACGCCGCCCGCAGACCATTGGAGGCCCGCATGACCGATCCCACGTCCGATCCCGCCAACCCGCTCGCCGTCGCCGCGCCCGCGGAGGCCGCGCT
>CAXTWJ010000177.1:1073-5870 GCA_964247925.1 uncultured Sphingomonas sp. | reverse complement strand
GGGGGGGGGGCGCGCCCCGGCGCGGGGGCGGGGCGGGGGGCGCGCGGGGGGGGGGGGGGGGGGGGGGGCCGGCGCCCCCCCCCCCCCCGCGACGGCGGCGGCGGTCGCGGGTGGCGAACAGGCCTTTTCGGAAGCGCGGCTCGCGCGGCTGCGCGCGGCGAAGACGCCCGTCTTCGCCTATTTCACCGCCGACTGGTGCCTGACGTGCAAGGTCAACGAGCGGGTCGCGATCGAGCCGGCGCGCGCCGCGCTCAGGCGCAAGGGCGTGGCGGTGCTGGTGGGCGACTGGACGAATGGCGACCCGGCCCTGGGGCGCTTCATCGAAGCACACAACCGGGCCGGCGTACCCCTATATCTTTATTATGCGCCCGGGCAGGAAGCGCGGGTGCTGCCGCAGGTATTGACGCCGGCGACGCTGGAGACGCTGTAAGCCGCTTGTGCGCCGCAACATTCCGCGTCACCTTGGAACCGGCAACTCGTCCGGAGTCTTGAACGGTTTCGATGCAGCAACGACCGGCGTTCGACGAGATCAGGGGCGAGGGTGACAGCACCCGGCCCGAGCTCGCCGCAGTCGGGCGATGGCTGGACGCCACGCCTCCGGCTGAGCTGAAACGTCGGCAGCAGGCGGCGGAGACGACCTTTCGCCAGCTCGGCATTACCTTCGCCGTCTATGGCGAGGAGGAGGCGGCCGAGCGGATCATTCCGTTCGACATCGTGCCGCGCGTGTTCATGGCCGATGAATGGTCGCGCCTGTCCGAAGGGCTGGTGCAGCGGGTGGAGGCGATCAACGCCTTCCTCGACGACATCTATGGCGAGCAGCGCATCCTGAAGGAGGGCGTGCTGCCCGCCGAGCTGGTGCTCTCCAACCCGCAATACCGCCCGGAGCTGGCGGGGATGAAGAGCCCGCACGGCGTGCGCGCGCACATTTGCGGCATCGACCTGGTCCGGACGGGGCCCGACGATTTCTGGGTGCTGGAGGACAACGCGCGCACGCCGTCGGGCGTCAGCTATATGCTGGAGAACCGGGAGGCGATGCTCCGGCTCTGCCCCGAGCTGTTCCGGGAGCTGCGCGTGGCGGCGGTGGACAGCTACCCGGACCTGCTGCTCCAGACCATGCGCTCGGTCGCGCCGCGCAAGGCGGGGGACGACCCGGTCTGCGTGGTGCTGACGCCGGGCCACTACAACTCCGCCTATTACGAGCACAGCTTCCTGGCGGACTCGATGGGCGTCGAGCTGGTGGAGGCGGCCGACCTGCTGGTCGATGACGACCAGGTGTGGATGCGCACGATCGCGGGTCGCGTTCGCGTCGATGTGATCTATCGCCGGGTCGATGACGACTTTCTCGACCCACTGGTGTTCCGGCCGGACTCGATGCTGGGCGTCCCCGGGCTGATCGCGGCCTATGCGGCGGGCAACGTCGCGATCATCAACGCGCCGGGCAACGGCATCGCCGACGACAAGGCGATCTACAGCTATATGCCCGAGATCGTGCGGTTCTATTCGGGGGGCGAGCCGCGGCTGCCCAACGTCGAGACATGGCGCTGCCGCGAGCCGGACGCGCTGCGCCATGTGCTCGATCACCTCGATGAGGTGGTGGTGAAGCTGGTCGATGGATCGGGCGGCTACGGGATGCTGGTCGGGCCGACCGCGAGCCAGGCCGAGATCGAGGCGTTCCGAGCCGTGCTGATCGCCGAGCCGCACCGCTACATCGCGCAGCCGACGCTGGCCTTGTCCACCGTGCCCACGCTGGCGGATGGCGGGCTGGGCGCGCGACACGTCGATTTCCGCCCTTTCGTGCTGACCGGCGCCCGGGGCGTGCAGGTCGTGCCCGGTGGGCTGACGCGCGTCGCGCTGCGCGAGGGTTCGCTGGTGGTGAACTCCAGCCAGGGCGGGGGCACCAAGGACAGCTTCGTGCTGCTCGAGGCGCCGCGGGCCCGGCAGCGTCAGTCGATGGGCGGCATGACGCAGGAGCAGCGATGATGCGGATGCTGTCGCGCACCGCCTCGTCGCTTTACTGGCTGGGGCGCTATTGCGAGCGCGCGGACTTTATCGCGCGGCTGGTCGAAGCGACGGCGCGGCTGGACGTGTTGTCGTCGCGGCCGGCGGGCGAGGCCGCGTGGCTGTCGGCGCTGGCGGTGACGGAGAACGAGGACGCGTTCGCCGCGACCGGCGCGGGGCCGCATGACGCGGAGGTGGCGTGTTTCCTGACCACCGACACCTCGCACCCCGGGTCGATCGTCCGCTGCCTGGAGATGGCGCGGCTGAACGCGCGCGCGGTCCGCACCGCGCTGACGCGGGAGGCGTGGACCGCGATCAACCGCGCCTGGCTGTCCTTCGGCAGCCGTGCGGACCATTGCGACCTGGCCGACACGCTCCAGCTGGTGGAGACGGTGAAGGGCGACACGCGCGGGTTCGAGGGCGCTGTGCATCGCATGCTGCGTAACCAGACCACCTGGTTCATTCGCCTGGGGCAGGCGATCGAGCGCGCGGACAACACCGCGCGGCTGCTCGACGTCAAATACCACATCCTGCTGCCCGAGGGCGAGCCGGTGGGCGGGCTGGTCGATCGCGATCAGTGGACCACCATCCTGCAGACCGTATCGGCGGTGACCGCCTATCGCTGGCTGTACTCGGACGGGCTGACGGTCGCGAACGTCATCGACCTGCTGCTCGCGCGCGCGGAACTGCCGCTCAGCCTGGCGGCCTCGGCGGAGGAGGTCGTCGATGTGCTGGGCCTGCTCGCCAAGCGCACGGGGCGGCATGGCGAGGCGGATCGCATGGCGCGCCTGCGGGCTCAGCGCATGGACAAGACGCGCTCGGGCGAGGTCATCACCGCCGGGCTGCATGAATATCTGCAGGCCTTCATTCGCGAAAACGACCAGCTGCACGGCGCGATCGGGCGGCAGTTCGCCTTCACCTGATGCGGTTGTCGATCGATCATCGCACCGCCTACCGGTTCGGTTCGCCCCAGGCGCGGCTCGTGCAGATGCTGCGGGTCACGCCCGACAACAGCCATGATCAGACGGTCGCGAGCTGGGGCATCCACGTCGATGTCGATGCCCGGATGCGTCGTGGGCGCGACGGGTTCGGCAACCTCGTGACGATGCTGTATGCCGAGGGACCGCTCGACGGCATCGAACTGACGGTGACGGGTGAGGTGCTGACGAGCAGCTCCGACGGCGTGGTGCATGGCGTCGCCGAGCCGCTGGCGCCGGCGGTCTTCCTGCGGCCCACCTCGCTGACACCAGCCGATCCGGCGATCCATGCCTTCGCGCGCGCGCACGCCGGCGGTCGATTGGCGGCGCTGCACGCGCTCAATCGGGCGCTGCATGAGAGGGGAACGGTGGACTGGCGGCGCGGCGCCATGCTCGACGCCGCTACGGCGTGGAGCCGAAGCGCGAGGACGCCACGCGACCTGGCGCACATCTTCACCGTGGCGGCGCGTGCGATCGGCGCGCCGGCGCGGTTCGCGTCGGGCTATCATCTGACGGAGGTGGCGGGCGAGCACCTGCCGGCGCCGCACGCCTGGGCGGAGGCCCATGTCGATGGGCTGGGCTGGATCGGCTTCGACCCCTGCACCGGGCTGTGCCCCGAGGAAAGCTACGTCCGGGTCGCCGTCGCGCTCGACGCGGCCGGGGCGGCGCCGGTGGCCGGGTCACGGCTGGGCGAGGGCGGGGAAGAACTGGACGTCGATGTCGTCGTCAGCCGCGAGGATTAGGCGTTGACCAGCGCCGGCGCCAGTTCCGCGTCGGTCAGCAGCCGCCAGCCGCCCGGCCCCAGCACCTCCAGCGGGCGATAGCGCGCCTTGTAGGCCATGCGGCGCGATCCCTTCACCCAATAGCCGAGATAGACATAGCCGAGCCCCGCGGCGCGCGCGCGGGCGATGTGGTCGAGGATGATGAAATTGCCCAGCCCCGGCCGCGTCTCATCATCGGCGGCGAAGAAGGAATAGATCATCGACAGGCCGTCCGCCTGTCGGTCGGTCAGGCACGCGCCGATCAATCGGCCGCGACGGCCGTCGGTGGCGGGCTCGCGATATTCCAGGATCAGCGAATCGACGGGCGAGTGCTCGACCATGTCGGCGTAATCATCCTCGTCCATCCCCGCCATGCCGCCGCCGGGATGACGCGATCGCAGATAGCGGCGGAGCAGGCGATACTGTTCGTCGGTCGCCCAGGTGCGACAGGCGGTGACCTCGACATCGGCATGGCGCTTCAGCAGCTTGCGCTGCGTGGCGTTGGGCTGGAACTCGGGGGTCACGACGCGCACGGAGACGCAGGCGGCGCAACCGGCGCAGCTGGGCCGGTAAGCGACGGTCTGGCTGCGGCGGAAACCGATGCGGCCCAGCGCGTCATTCAGTTCCGCGGCATGCGGGCCGTTCAGCTCGGTGAACACCTTTCGCTCCTGCCGGCCCGGGATGTAGGGACAGGGCGCGGGGCTGGTGACGAAGAAGCGCGGGAAGCGGAACGGCGCGGTCACCAGCGGGGACTCTCCAGCAGAGGCAGGCGACGCGAACACGGCCGCGACGCCTTATGAATCGGCGGCGGCCCGCTGAAAAGCGGCTTTACCACGAAAGAGAGTTAACGCGAGCGCCGCGTCCAGTGTGGCCGCGATGCAACGCCCTGTCGCATTGCGGCGCGCGCGCCTAGTCATGACGGAACCAACGTGTCATCATGCCGTTCGGGCATCGAATTGTGAGGGAGTGAGATCATGCGTACGAAGACTTTGAGCGGCGTCGTAGCCCCGCGGGGGGCCCAAGCGGGAGCCCGGGGCGCGGCGGCCCCGCCCCCCCCCCAC
>CAXTWJ010000177.1:0-1063 GCA_964247925.1 uncultured Sphingomonas sp. | reverse complement strand
CTATTTGTGAGGGAGTTATACCTGGCGTACTAACACTTTGCGCGGCGTGGGCGCCGCGCTGGCGACCATCGGGGCTCCGGGGGCCGCGTCGGCCGCTCCCGCCGCCAACCCGGCGGCCTCGCTGTCGATCGCCAAGAGCGTCCGTTCGGGCACGGCGACGACCAAGAACAGCAACCTGCTGGGCGGTGGCATCCTGGCGGCCGTGATCGCGGCGGGCATCGTGGCGATCATCGTGGTCGCGGCGGTCAACAACGACGACAATTCGGACAGCAACTAAGCTGACCAGGACTGCCCGGCCGATGGTGGCCGGGCAGTTCCTTCTGGATGTCAGGCCGGCTCGACGGTGCTGACCTCATAGCCTGCCGCGGCAAGCGCGGTCACCAGGCCGTTCAGATGCGCGCGATCACGCGCCTCGCACTCGATCTCCGTGATCAGTCCCTTGGCGGGCAGCGTGGTGAACACGCGCTGATGATAGACTTCGATGATGTTGATGCGCTGTTGATCGAACACGCGCGCGACGTCGAACAGCGCGCCGGGCTGGTCCTTTAACCGGATGCGCAGCCGCGCGAGCCGCCCCGACCGCGCCAGGTCGCGCAGCAGCACGTTGGCGAGCAGCCGGGTGTCGATGTTGCCGCCACACAGCACCACGCCCACCGTTCGCCCCCGAAACCGCTCGGGATAGGCGAGCAGCGCCGCGAGCCCCGCCGCGCCCGCGCCCTCCACCACGGTCTTCTCGATCTGCAGCAGCAGCGCCACCGCTTCCTCCAGCCGGCGTTCGGACACGAGCAGGATGTCATCGACCAGCGCCGCCACCATGACCGAGGTGATGCCGCCCGGCTCCTTGACCGCGATGCCCTCCGCCAGGGTGTCGCCCGCGCAGGGCAGATTGGTGCCGTGCGTCCGATTGTACATGGAGGGGAACAGTTCCGCCTCCACCCCGACCACCTCGATCGCCCGGCCCCCTTTCCGATAGGTTGGGTCGCGCGCCACGGTCGCCATGGCGGAAATCAGCCCGCCGCCGCCGCTCGGCGTCACGATCGTGTCGATCGCCGGCGCATCGGCC
>CAXTWJ010000176.1:0-5871 GCA_964247925.1 uncultured Sphingomonas sp. | reverse complement strand
ACCGCCCCCTTCCCCGGCCCGTTCGTTCTAGTACCCCAGGCCGCGACCGCGGTCAACTTCCAGGCGCCGCCCGCCGCGGTGAAGCGGCTGACGGTCAACCCGATGCTGTCGCTGCCGCCGCCCGCCTATGCGCGCGAGCGCCGCGTGCTGGCCACCTATGACGACGCGAAGTGCCGCGCGCTCGCCCGCGAGCTGAAGGCGGCCGGGGTCTGGCAGGTGCCGACGCTGGTGCGGCTGCGCGACATGGAGCTGGCCGACGACCCCGCGCTTAGCCGGCAACCGGAGCTCCGCTACGTTCCCGCCGACGACCGCGCGCTGTGGACGGACGTGACCCGCGACTTCACGACGCGGCTGTCGGTGGCCGATCGCGCGACGCTCAAGGATCTGTGGGCGCGCCAGCTCCGGCTCACCAAGCTGTTCGATCAGGAGGGCGTGCCGATGATGGCGGGCACCGACCTCGGCGGCCAGTGGATCGTGCCGGGCGTGTCGCTGCACCAGGAGTTCGATCTCTTGGGCCAGGCCGGCCTGTCGCCGCTGCGCGTGCTGCAGATGACCACGATCGACGGCGCCCGCTTCCTGCATCGCGAGGCGACGATGGGCAGCGTTTCGGCGGGCAGGGACGCCGATCTGGTGCTGCTCGACGCCAACCCGGTGGCCAACATCGCCAACTTCCACCACCTGTTCGGCGTGGTCCGCGCCGGCCACTACTATGACCGAGCGGCACTCGACGCGCTCAAAGCCCACGCCGAAACCGGCGCGGCATTGACGCAGCGGCAAGGCGGCGCCGCCGCCGGCGCGATGGGAGATGACGAGTGAGCGAGCAACTGACCGACCGCCTTTCCGGGCGCCTGCGCCTGCAGCCGAACGCACCGAAGGACGTGCCGCTGGTGATCGCGATCCACGGCGGTTCCTACACATCGGCCTATTTCGACCTGCCCGACAGCTCCTTCCTCGACCGCGCGGCGGCCAACGGCATCCCCACGATCGCGATCGACCGGCCCGGCTACGGTGCGAGCCCCGCGCTGGCGCCCGAGCGGATGACCATCGCCGATCAGGCCGCCTATCTCGTCGAGCCGCTGCACGAGCTCTGGCAGCGGCATGGCGACGGGCGCGGCGTCGTCCTGATCGGTCATTCGATCGGTGGCGCCATCGCGGCCACGATCGCGTCGGCGCCGGGCGACCTGCCCGTGGTCGGGCTCGCCGTGTCGGGGGTCGGGCTGCGCGTGCCGAGCCATCACGGCCCGATGTGGGCGTCGCTTCCCGACGTGCCGTTCGTCAACATGCCCGCCGAGGTGAAGAACGTGGTCATGTTCGGCCAGCCCGGCAGCTACCCCGATGCCGCGCCCGCCGCCAGCATGGGCGCGGACGCGCCGGCGCCCAAGGCGGAGCTGATCGCCATCACCGGCGTGTGGCAACAGGACGTCCGCGACGTGCTCGCCCGCGTCCGCGTGCCCGTCCATTACCGCCAGGCCGTGCACGACGCCCTGTGGATCGTCGATCAGGGTGAGGTCGATGGTTTCGCCGCGGCGCTGACCGTTTCCCCTCGCGTGGACGCGGCGCTGGTCCGCGATACCGGGCACTGCATGGACCTGCACCACATCGCGGCCGCGTTCCAGCTTCAGCAGCTCGGCTTCGCGCTGCAATGCGGGGTGGAAGCGGACGCGGCGAAGCGGGCGGGCTGATCCTGCCACGGACTTATAGCCGGATGGCGTGTCTCCGCCGGCCGGTCAGCCGGACATGGCGGGTTGCCGCAGCACGTCCTCCGCGTCGCGCATGAAGCCGTCGAGGACCGCGTTGAAGGCGTCCGCGCTCTTCTGCTGCACCATGTGATTCGCCGCCGGCACCACCTCGTACCGGCCGCCGGTGAAGCGCGCGACGACCTGGCCGATGATCTCGAAGAACGGCGACCACCCGCCGTTCACCACCAGCACGGGCACGCCTTGCGCCGCCATCGCGTCGGCCGCGCCGCGCATCGCGTCGGGCGTGGACATCTTGCCCTGCAGCACCGCGCAGCCGACCCGCGCCGCCAACGCGCGATCCGCCTCCAGCCCCGCGACCCGCGCGAGCATATCGGCGTCACCGGGCGGCCCCAGCACCGACTGCGCGAACTTGATCGCGTAATCGGCCGGCGTCTCCGACTGCATCATCAGCCCGGCGAGCCGGCCGCCCACCGCCTGCATCTCCGGCTTGGCGCGCAGTTCGGGGTCGGTCATCACGACCGGGAACAGCGCCGGCTCGATCAGCGTCAGCGACCGGACCGCGTCCGGCCGCCGTGCCGCCGCGAGCAGTGCGTCGGCGCCGCCCCAGCTGTGGCCGACCAGGTGCGCGCCGTCCCCCAGCATATCAGCGATCCACGCCGCGTCCGCGTCCATGTCGTCGACGCCGCGCGACGGACTCTGCCCGAAGCCGGGCCGCTCCACGAAGCGCAGCCGCCAGCCCTTGTCCGCCAGCGCGTGCTGGCCATCGAACGTGTCGGGCCCGCCGCCCAGGCCGCCCTGCACGCCGCCATGGACGAAGATGACCGATGGGCCGTCGTCGCCAAGCTCGACCACGTTGATCGGGCCGTCGCCCGCCGCGGCCGGCGCCGGCTGGCACTGCGCGAGCAGCGCGGCACGGCGCTGGGCGACGGCGGCCATCATCGCTGCGGGATCGGGTGCAGACATCAAGCTCTCCTTCAGGCGCGTCCCGCGCGCCGCTAGCCTGCTATAGCCGCCGCGCGACGGGGTTGGAGATAACGGCGGCAAAGCGGCGGTGCCGTTCCGGCATCGCTGGGATCGTTGTCGCAATACCCAATTCTTATCAGACCGATACAACCGCTATCGCGTCAGCGGGCGCCGGCATCGCCTACACCTCTATCACTAACGGCCTCAGAGCCGGTCACGCCAAGGGGAGGATCACTCATGCGCATCGCGTTGCTGACCACATCGGCCATGCTGCTCGTGCCGGGAACGGCCTGGGCGCAGACCCCGCCCGCCGACGCGCGCACCAACCCCGCCGCGCCCGCGACGCAGGAAACGCAGCCTGGCGCGTCGGAGGCGACCGCCGACAGCCAGACCACGCCGAGCGAAGGTCTGGGCGACATCATCGTCACCGCACAACGCCGCGCGGAGAACCTGCAGCGCGCCGCCGTGGCGGTGGACGTGGTCACCGGCTCCGACCTCGCCGCCGCCGGCATTACCCAAGCCGGGCGGCTGGGCGAGCAGGTGCCGGCGCTGACCGTGCAGCCGACCTCCACGGGCAACCTGATCTTCGTGCGCGGCGTCGGCAATTTCACGCTGACGCCCAACAGCGATCCCGCGATCGCGTTCAATTACGACGGCGTCTATGTCGGCCGTCCGACCAGCACCACCGGCGTGTTCTACGACCTGGAGCGGGTCGAGGTGCTGAAGGGGCCACAGGGCACGCTATACGGTCGCAACGCGACGGGCGGCGCGATCAACGTCATTCCCACCCAGCCCCAGATCGGCGAGCTGTCCGCCTATGCCACCGCCAGCTACGGCAACTACAAGAGCGTGATCGCCGAAGGCGCCATCAATGCGCCGCTCGGCGAGAACGGCGCGATCCGCGTGTCGGGCAGCATCTCCGACCATGACGGCTACCTTCACGACGGCACGTCCGACGACAAGACCAAGGCTCTGCGCGTGCAGCTCAAGAGCAAGCTGACGCCCGACCTGACGCTGCGCGCCGCGTTCGATTACAGCCACACCGGCGGCGTGGGTACGCAGGCGAGCTACGCCGGCAATTATCTCTTCAATCCGGCGGCGGGCGGCTATGTCTTCCGCCCGTCCAACATTCCGCTGTCCGAAGGGTTCTTCACGCCGCGCGCGCAGGCCTATCGGGTGACCGTGCCGGTCAGCCCGGCGTTTCGCCTGCTGAACGCGCTCGACTTCTACCCCTTCCAGCGCAACAACTTCTTTGGTGCCAATGCGCAGCTCGACTACGACACGGGCGCGGGCACGCTGACGATCGTCCCGGCGTGGCGTTACGCTTCGCTCAATTACCTCTCGTCGGCCGGCGCCTTCGGCTATCGCCAGCGCGAGAAGGACGAGCAGTACAGCCTCGAGGCGCGGTTCACCGGCAACCGGGTCGGTTTCCTGGACTACACGCTGGGCGCCTTCTATTTCCACGAAGACATCAACCTGCGCACCGCGCTCAGCCTGTCGGCGGCGGCCAATTTCCTCGTCAACCGCTTCACCACCGAGTCGGTGGCCCCCTTCGCGCGGCTGACCGCGCATCTGGGCGAGCGCGTGCGGCTGGTCGGCGGCGTGCGCTACACCGACGACAAGAAGCGGTTCGTCGGCACCACCGTCGGCAACACCATCGTCTGCACGCGCGGGCCGGTGCTGGGCTGCCCGACCACGCCGCTCTTTCCGCTGACGGAGACGCAGGACCAGATCCCGTTCCGCACGCCTGTCGCCGGCGGGCCCCCGGTGCCGACCTTCGCCAACGGCTTGCCGACCGGCGCGATCATCGTGCGCGCGGACCGGTTCGACAACGACCGGCTGAAGAACAACCGCGTCACCTGGCGCGGCGCGCTGGAATTCGACCTCGCCGCCCAGTCGCTGCTCTATGGCAGCGTCGAGACCGGCTACCGTTCGGGCGGCTTCAACCCCGCCACCGGCTTCGAGAGCTACGAGCCGGAATACATCACCGCCTATACCGTGGGCCTGAAAAACCGCTTCTTCGACAACCGCGTCCAGCTCAATCTGGAGGCGTTCTGGTGGAAGTACCGCAACCAGCAGGTCTCGGCCGTGCGCAACGACCTGGCCGGGCGCACCGCCAACATCACGCAGAACATCGGCAGCTCGCGCATCCGCGGCGCGGAGGTGGAAGCGCGCGTGCTGGCGACGCGCACCACGCTGCTCAGCGCCGACGTGCAGTATCTGGACGCGCAAAATCGCGACTTCCGCTATCAGCAGGCGAACTCGGGTGCCCCGCCGCTGACTGGCTGCGGCTACACGCTCAGCGCGGCGACCAACCTGTACACGGTCGATTGCTCCGGCTTTCAGTCGTACAACTCGCCCAAGTGGACGGTGAACCTGTCTGGGCAGCAGACGCTGGAGCTCGGCAGCTACAAGCTCGTGCCCGGGGTCGACACGCAATACAAGACGAAGCGCTACGTCGGCTTCCAGTATCTATCGACGCAGCATCTGCCGTCGGTGTGGCAGACCAACGCGCAGATCGCGTTCGGGCCGCAGAACGATCACTGGTCGATCGCGGCGTTCGTGCGCAACATCGAGAACAACCGCACGCCGATCTACTCGTCCATTCACCCGCTGGCGAACATCCTGATCGACGGCACCACCCCGCCGCGCACCTATGGCGGGCGACTGTCGGTCAAGTTCTGACGGACAGCCGCCCTCGCACGATCGGGCCTGACCTGGCGTCCACCGTCGTCCGCTAGTACCGGGCGGCGGAGTGACCCGGTGCATCGGTTGCATGTCGATGCGGGCAGGGGACGCCGCCATCAGCGGCTCACCGGCTTCCTGAGCGTGGCCGAGGCGCACGCGGTTCGCGCGCGGTTGACGCCGGGGGCGCTGACGATGCTGGCGGATCTGCGCGACTACCCACGGCAGCGCCGGGAGCTGAGCGTGGTCGGCCAGGAGATCGCGGCCATCCTCGCCGTCGCCGCGCCCGCCAGCTTTGCGGTCGTGACGGGATCGGCGTTGCAGCGGGCGCGCCTGCGTGGCGTGACGGAGGCGGCCCGCCGCGTTCTTCGACACGGCCGAGGCGGCGGCGGCCGCGCTCGGCTGGGAGCCGGTGTGGCTCGCGGCCGTGGTCAGCTCGCGAGGAACTCCGCTTCGCTGAGCGTCGCCTCGGGCGCGGTGAACTCGGCCGGTCGGAAGGAACCAAACCGCCGACCGAGCAGCC
>CAXTWJ010000175.1:0-5895 GCA_964247925.1 uncultured Sphingomonas sp. | reverse complement strand
GCTGGGGGCGGAGGTGGATCGGCTGGTGCGCCTGACGGAAGACCTGATCGGCGCCGCCCGGCTTGAGCACGGCCCGCCCGCGCGCCTCGAGCCCGTCGATCTGGTCGATGCGGTCGCCGCCGCCATGCCGCGCGCGACGGGCAAGGAGGTCCAGCTCGACCTGCCCGACGAGCTGCCGCTGGCCCGCGCCGACCCGGTCATGCTGACGCACCTGCTGCGCAACCTGCTCGACAACGCGCTGCGCCACGCCCACGCGAGGGTGGCGGTGATCGGCAGGGGGGAGGAGGGGATCGTGCGGCTGCGGGTGGAGGATGACGGCGACGGCATCGACCCCGCGATCAAGGGCGCGCTGTTCGACCGCTTCGTTGCCGGCTCCGATCGCGACGGCGGCAGTGGCCTGGGCCTCGCGATCGCGCGCGACCTGGCGCACGCGATGGAGGCGACGCTGGTCGCCGCCGATCGCGCCGGGGGCGGCGCGGTGTTCACGCTCGCCCTCCCGGGCATCGCCGCGTGATCGGCGAGATCCTGGTCGTCGATGACGAGCCCGGCATCCGCCGGCTGGTCGCGGCGGTGCTGACGCGCGGCGGCTTCGGCAGCCAGGTCGCCGCGACCGCGCGTGACGCGCTGGCACTGGCGGAGCGCGGCCCGGTGGCGGCGATCGTCGATCTGGGCCTGCCCGACCGCGACGGGCTGGAGCTGGTCGGCGCGTTCGCCGAGCGCGACCTGCCCGTGCTGGTGCTGTCGGCGCGGGCGGACGTGGCGGAAAAGGTCGCCGCGCTCGATCTGGGCGCGCAGGATTACCTGACCAAGCCGTTCGATGGCGACGAGCTGCTCGCCCGCCTGCGCGTGGTGCTGCGGCGCACGGGGCGGCGCGACGATGGCGCGGTCGCCTTCGGGCCGTTCCGCCTCGATGCCGCCTTTCACCGCGCGACGCAGGACGGCCGGCCGCTCGACCTGACGCCGCGCGAGTTCGCGCTGCTCGCCGCGCTGGTGGAGGCGGGCGGGCGCGTGCTGACCCACCGCGCGCTGCTGACCCGCGTCTGGGGGCCGGCGCACGCGGATGATGTCGAGTACCTCCGCGTCGCCATGCGCGCGCTGCGCCGCAAGGTCGAGGCGACGCCCAGCGCGCCCGTTCTGCTGCTCAACGAACCGGGCGTGGGCTACCGGATCGGCGGCTAGCCGCCTTGCCCCGTCCTTCCGCCGCGCTACACGGGGGCGCAAGGGAGGGGCGCATGGACGTCGCACAACAGCCGAGCCGCAGGGACATACGCCTCGTCATCGGCGCGTCATCGCTCGGCACTTTGTTCGAATGGTACGACTTCTTCATCTACGGCACGCTCGCGTCGGCCGGGATCATCGGGCGCACCTTCTTCCCCGCCGGCAGCGAGATCGCGCGGACCTTGCTCGCCTGGGCGGGGTTCGCGGTCGGCTTCGGCTTCCGGCCCCTGGGCGCGGTGCTGTTCGGCTATCTGGGCGACCGGCTGGGGCGCAAATACACGTTCCTCGTCACCATAACGCTGATGGGCATCGCCACCGCCGGGGTCGGTCTGGTGCCGTCGGCTGCGATCATCGGCTGGTGGGCGCCGGCACTCGTCCTGCTGCTCCGCGTCGCGCAGGGGCTGGCGCTGGGCGGCGAATATGGCGGTGCCGCGGTCTACGTCGCCGAGCATTCGCCGCCGGGGAAGAGCGGCTTCTACACCAGCTTCATCCAGGCGGGCGTGGTCGGCGGCTTCATCCTTAGCCTCGCGGTGGTGCTCGCGACCAAGGGCACCGTTTCCGCCGACGCCTGGGCGGGCGGCTGGTGGCGATTCCCGTTCCTGTTCTCGCTGCTGCTGCTCGCCGTCTCGCTGTGGATGCGCTTCCAGCTGTCGGAGAGTCCCGTGTTCCAGGCGATGCGCGCGGCTGGCGAGACGGCGGCAAACCCGTTCACGGAGAGCTTCACCTGGCCCGGCAACCTCCGGCGCCTGTTCGTGGCGCTGTTCGGGATCGCGGCGGGACTGACGGTGATCTGGTATACCGCGCTCTTCTCCGTGCTGACTTTCCTGACCGGGGCGATGCACGTGAAGGACACCGCCGCGCAGCTGATCGTCGGCGCGGGGGCGCTGGGTGGGCTGGTGTTCTATTTCCTGACCGGCGCCTGGTCGGACCGGGTCGGGCGCAAGAAGCCGATCGTGGTCGGCTATGCGCGGACGGGGGGGCTGCTGTTCCCGCTGTTCTGGCTGATCGGTCATGCGGCGAGCGACGGGACGGGAGCGCCCGGCTTCGTCCCGGGCGCGGGCGCGACGGCGGTGATCCTGCTCGGGATCCTTGGCCTGATGGCGCTGTCCGGCCTGACCTATGGCTCGGTCGCGGCGCTCCTGGCGGAGATGTTCCCCGCCCGCATCCGCTACAGCTCGATGTCGATCCCCTATCATCTGGGCACGGGCTATTTCGGCGGCTTCCTCCCGCTCATCAGCGCCGCCGTGGTGGCGCGGACGGGCGATCCCTATGCGGGGCTGTGGTACACCGAAGCAGTGGTGGCGATGGCGCTCGTCGTGACCTGGTGGGGGCTGGAGGAGCCTAGGGCAGCGCCGTGACGGCGGGGCTGCGCGCGCATGCGTCAAGCCGCGACAGGTCCAGCGGCGCGCGGGGTGCGGCCACCGGCGGCACCTCGAACGGCACGCCCATCCCGTGACCCCGGAACCGCGCCGGGTCGCTCCCCGTGCAGCGCATCAGCGCGTCCAGCATCCGGGGCGGAGTGTCATAGCCCTCATAGGACAGCCGGAACGTCCCCCAATGCACCGGCAGCGCCATGCCGGCGCCCAGCCGGTCGAACACCCGCACGGCCTGCAGCGGCCCCATGTGACTGCCAATGCCCATGCCGCCCGGCGCGAAGCGGAACGCGCCGATCGGCAGGATGGCGAGCCGGATCGGGCCGTGTGCCGCCGCCTCCGCCGGCCAGCGCCCGTCGCCGAAGCCGGTGTCGCCCGCGAAGAACAGGTTGCCGCCGCTCGGCAGCCTCACGACGAAGCCCGACCACAGCGCCCGGTTGCGGTCGGCGATCCAGCGGCTGCCCCAGTGCTGCGCGCGCGTGACGACCACCGACACGCCCGGCCGGACCGGGACCTCGCCGTTCCAGTCCGCCGTCCGCGCCTTCGCCCCGGCCTGCCCGATGACGCTGTCATTGCCGAGCGAGGTGACAATCATCGGTTGGTCCCGCGCCCACAATCGTTTGAGCGTCGGGAGGTCCATATGATCGTAGTGATTGTGGCTGACCAGCACGAGGTCGATGCGCGGCAGGTCGTCGAAGCGCACCCCCGGCGCCGCGACCCGCTTCGGCCCGCGCGCCCACGGTCCCGTCCGGTCGCTCCAGATCGGATCGGTCAGGATGTTGAGCCCGTTCGTCTGCACCAGCACCGTCGCGTGGCCGATCCAGGTGACCAGCATCCGCTCGCCCTCGACGCGGGCCGGCGGCTTGCTCGGCGCGACCGCCACGCTCGCCGGCCAGGGCGGCCGGCCGTCGCTCTTGGTGAAATAGCGCCATAAGAAGCCCGCGCGACTGCCCCCCGTCGGTGGCGCCAGCGTGTCGTCGCTTGGCCCGGGATTCCGGAACCGCTCGCCGTCGAAATGGTCGCTCACCGGCCCGCGATAATAGACGCGGTCCAGGAACCGCGGCACGATCGTCACCGCCAGCCCGAACAGGATGACCAGCAGCAGCACAAAGCCGCCGACGACCTTCAGGATCGCCGTCACGAGAGGAGGGGCATCCGCATGGACACCCCCTAACGCAGGTTACCGTAGGAATGTCCGGCCTCACCCAACTTTCGTGCGCGCGGGGTTGTCGGGGCGCCGACGCGCGCGCACACTCGCATCCGACCAACGGGGGAAATCGATGCGTCGCCTGATCCTCGCCTGCCTGCTCGCCACCGCGCCCGTCGCCGTTCACGCGAAGACCGTGGCGGTCGAGGAACAGTCGATCGACCAGCTCCAGGCGGCGATGACCGCCGGCAAGGCGAGCTCGGCCGATCTTGTTCAGGCATACCTCAAGCGCATCGCCGCGATGGACCGCAAGGGGCCAAGCCTGCGCGCCGTGATCGTCACCAACCCCGACGCGCTCGCGCAGGCGAAGGCGCTGGATGCCGAGCGCAGGGCGGGACACGTGCGCGGCCCGCTCCACGGCATCCCCGTCCTGATCAAGGACAATGTCGAGACCGCCGACCCGATGGCGACCACGGCGGGCAGCCTCGCGCTCGCCAGCAACGTGACGCGCCGCGATGCGCCGGTCGTGGCCGAGCTGCGTCGCGCGGGCGCGGTGATCCTGGGCAAGACTAACCTGTCCGAATGGGCGAACATCCGCTCGACCCGCTCGATGTCGGGCTGGAGCGCGGTGGGCGGGCTGGTCCGCAACCCGTACGCGCTTGACCGCACGGCCTGCGGTTCGTCGTCGGGCTCGGGTGCGGCGGTCGCGGCTTCCTTCGCCGCGGCGGCCGTCGGCACGGAGACCGACGGCTCGGTCGTCTGCCCGTCGTCGATCAACGGGCTGGTCGGGCTCAAGCCCTCGATCGGGCTGGTCAGCCGCACGCACGTCGTGCCGATCAGCCATTCGCAGGACACGCCCGGCCCGATGGCGCGCTCGGTCCGCGACGTGGCGGTGATGTTCTCCGCCATGTCCGCGCCCGACCCGGCGGACGCGGCGACGGCCGGCGCGGTCCGCCAGGACTATGCCGCCGGCCTGTCCGCCAGCGCGCTGTCGGGCCTGCGCGTCGCGGTGCTGCGCCCCGAGATGACGGCCGATCTGGCCGCCGCCTATGACCGCGCGCTCGACGTCCTGAAGGCGGCCGGTGCGGTGCTGGTCGAGGTGGACGCGCCCAAGACCGATGGACTTGGGGCGGCCGAGCTCACGGTGCTGCAGACGGAGCTGAAGGCGGACCTCGACACCTATCTCGCGACCACGCCACCGGCGGTGACGACGCGCACGCTGGCGGACGTGATCGCCTTCAACACCGCCCATGCCGCCACGGAGATGCCCTTCTTCGCGCAGGAGACGTTCGACGCGGCCCAGAAGACGAAGGGGCTGGCCGACCCCGGCTACCGCACAGCGCGCGCAACCTCGCTCCGCATGGCGTCCGAGGCGATCGACGGGATGCTGGCCAAGGCGCGCGCGACCGTGCTGGTCGAGCCGACCTATGGCCCCGCCTGGCTCAGCGACCCCGTCTATGGCGACCAATATGGCGGCCCGTCCTCGTCCGAACTGCCCGCCATCGCCGGCTATCCCAACCTGACCGTGCCGATGGGCCTGGTCCGCGGCCTGCCCGCCGGCCTGTCGTTCATCGCGACCAGGAACGGCGAGGCGACCGTGCTTGGCGCCGGCTACGCCTATGAACAGCGCGCCCACGCCCGCGTCGCGCCCCGCTATCTCGCACGGGCGGACGCCGGGGCAGGGGAGGAGGCGGCGCGATAGGTGAGCGACGCATGGCGAGGGCTGCCGGCTCCTCGCATACTTCGTATGGCCACGGTCGGGCAGACTCACCGGGTCACACGCGCCGCTCACCCTTCCTTTAGCGATGTCGGCTGATCCTGTCAGCGCCGCTCCCGTTCCAGCAGCTCGGGCCTGATCCTCAGCGCCCGCGTGGCGACGCGCACCTCGACCATGAACGCCGCCAGCGCGGCGATCAGCAGCAGCATCGCCAGGATGAACGCGACCGCGACGCCGCGCCCGATGTGCAGCCGCGCCAGCTCCGCCACGAACAACAGCGTGACGACCAGGCACGTCGTCACCGCGCTCAGCACCGCGAGCAGCAGCCCCAGGTTGATCAGGTGGATGCGCCGGTCGAGGATGCGCAGCTCGCGCACGTGCCGGTCATGTTCCGGTCCCTGCGAGCGTGGGTGCAGCGCCTCGATCGCGCGACCCCGATC
>CAXTWJ010000174.1:4165-5898 GCA_964247925.1 uncultured Sphingomonas sp. | reverse complement strand
GGGCGGGTGTTCGAGAAGGTGGGGGTCAACGTCTCCACCGTCGGCGGCACGCTGGAGGGCGAGTTCGGCCGGTCGATCCACGGCGCGGGCGACGACCCGCGCTTCTTCGCCACCGGCATCAGCCTGGTCGCGCACATGGCGAACCCGCACGTGCCGGCCGTTCACATGAACTGCCGCTTCCTGCGCACGACGCGGCAGTGGTTCGGGGGCGGCGCGGACCTGAACCCGCCGCTGCCGATCGCGGCGGACACGGACGAGTTCCACGACGCGCTGCGCGCGGCGTGCGACCGGCACGATCCGGGCTATTATCCGCGGTTCCGGGACTGGGCGGACGAATATTTCTTCATCCCGCATCGCGGCGTGCATCGAGGCGTGGGCGGCATCTTCTTCGATCACCTGGAGAACGGCTTCGACGCCGATTTCGCTTTCGTGCGCGCGGTGGGCGAGGCGTTCCTGGACGTCTATCCGCGGATCGTCCGACGGCGGATGGCCGCGCCGTTCACGCCCGCGGACGTCGCGGCGATGCGCGCGTGGCGGGGCCGTTATGCCGAGTTCAACCTGGTCTATGACCGCGGCACGCTGTTCGGGCTGAAGACGGGGGGCAACATCGACGCGATCCTGATGAGCCTGCCGCCGGTCGCGACATGGGATTGACTAGGTGGGATTGACGCCCGTCCCGCCCGACCAGCTGGCGACGGTGGTCACCACGCTGGAGATGACCGCGCGACCCCTGCCCCGCCCGCTGCCCGCGTCGCCGCTGCGGCTGGAACGCTGGGCGGCGCCGGACGTGGGCCGCTATCGGGCGCTGTTCCGCCGCATCGGCGCGCCCTGGCTGTGGTATTCGCGCCTGGCGATGCGCGAGGCCGAGCTGCTCGCGATCATCCACGATCCCGGCATCTCGGTCCACGCCGCGCTCGATCCGCAGGGGGTCGAGATCGGAATGCTGGAGCTTGATCATCGCCATGCGGGGGTGTGTGAGCTGTCCTATCTGGGACTGGTGCCCGAACTGGCGGGCCAGGGGCTGGGTCGGTGGCTGATGGCGCACGCGCTGGCGCTCGCCTGGGCGCCGGGGGTGCGGCGCGTGTGGGTCCACACCTGCACGCTGGATCACCCGCGCGCGCTCGGCTTCTATCGCGCGTCGGGGTTCGTCGCGGTGAAGCGGACGGTGGAGACCTTTCCCGACCCGCGCGTGCTGGGGCTGCTGCCCGTCGATGCGGCGCCTCAGGTGCCTCTGCTCGCCAACCGTTCGTAAGCCGCCACCGCCAGCAGCGCGGACGCCAGCGCGCCGGCCGCCGAGATCGCGCCAGCGCCCGCGTCGGTGAGCGCGATAGCCACCGCATTCTCACCTCCCGGCCGCGCGCGAAGCCATCCCTCCAGCACCAGCAGCGGCTCGCCCGCGATCCAGGCCAGCCCCAGGGTCGCCGCGACCACGGCCAGCAGCGGCAGGCCCGCGCCGCGGCTGAGCCGCATCCCGCGCGCGAAGGCGGCGATGGCGGGCAGCGGCCGCTCCGCCGCCAGCGCGGGCGCCGCCGGCAGCAGGCGGCCGAGCAGGTACAGGCCGGGCAGCACCAGCAGGAACAGTCCCGCGCCGACCACCAGCGCGACCAGCCCGCTCAACAGCAGCAGCCGCGGCCACAGCACCAGCCCGCGCCGCAGCGCCGTGCCAAGGTCGGGTGCCTCGCGATCGAGATAGAGGCAATAGACCGTCGCGGTGCCGATCGCGCCGATGGCCC
>CAXTWJ010000174.1:3529-4134 GCA_964247925.1 uncultured Sphingomonas sp. | reverse complement strand
GGGCAGGAACCAGAACGGGCCGGCGATCGCCAGCAGCAGCTCGCGGTCCCGCTTCCACCGCCCCCAGGCGTCGGCGACCAGCGCGCCCGCGTCCAGCTTCATGTCGCGGCCGTCACCGCCGCGTGGAGCCGCGCCGCGAACACCTGCACCACTGTCGTGAACGCCGCCAGCACCGCCGCGCCTGCGATCGCGACCATCAGGCTGGCGGTCGGCCCGGCCCCGAACAGCAGGCGGAAGACGATGCCCACCACCGACCGCGTCGCGCCGAGCGAGATCAGCACCACCACCCCGAACAGCAGCGCCACGCCGATCAGCTTCCATGTCAGCCGCCGGGTCAGCGCGATCGACCGCCCGATCGCGCCGATCCCGCGCCCTTCGTTCACGATCACCGCGTTGATGAGGAACAGCCGCGCGCTGACCACCAGACCGAGCACGAGAAGCGCGAGCCCGTACCCGACCAGGAACAGCGCGGCACCGGGGGCGATCGCCGGCGTCGTGAAGCCGCTTGATGCGGCCGAGACGTCGAAGCCGGTCGCCACCAGGACCGCCACGATCGGGACCACCAGCAGCAGCCCGATGCCCGCCAGGACGAGCAGCACCAGCAG
>CAXTWJ010000174.1:0-3519 GCA_964247925.1 uncultured Sphingomonas sp. | reverse complement strand
GCCCCCACAGGCTGATCACCAGCACGACCAGGCCGACCAGCCCGCCCAGCGCCGCGACGCCCGGCGTGTCGCCGCCGTACAGCCGGACCGCGCTCTGCACGACGGAGGGCACGAAGAAGGCGGTTGCGGCGATCGGCGCCAGCAGCCCCGCCCGCCCCTGCAGCACGGCGGCCGTGCTGTCCCAGACATCGCCGATCCTGACCATGCGCCGTGCTCCCGTCGCCATCCCGTCTTCGCCGCCGCCGTGTAGGAGCGCGCCGGCGGGCAGGCAATGCGCTTGCGCCGGCGCCGGCCGGGCGGCAGGGCGGGCGCGTGGACCTGCCCCCGCCCGAGTGGCGCGTCAGCCCCGGCCTGACGCCCTATGCCGACGCGCTCGCCGCGATGGAAACACGCGCGGCGGCGGTGGGCGCGGGGGAAGCGCCCGAGCTTATCTGGCTCCTGGAACATCCGCCCGTCTATACGGCCGGTACCAGCGCGCAGGCCGACGACCTGGTGGAGGCCCGCTTCCCGGTGGTCGCGACGGGACGCGGGGGCAAGCACACCTATCACGGGCCCGGCCAGCGGGTCGGCTATCTGATCCTCGACCTGAACCGGCGCGGGCGCGACGTGCGCTGCTTCGTGCATGGCGTGGAGGGCTGGGTGATCGCGGCGCTGGGAAAGCTGGGCGTGCCCGCGTTCCGCGCGCCAGGGCGCGTCGGCATCTGGACGCGGGCGGGCGGCGCGGAAGCGAAGATCGGCGCGATCGGGGTGCGCGTGAAGCGGTGGGTGACGCTGCACGGCTTCGCGGTGAACGTCGCGCCCGACCTGTCGCATTTCGGCGGGATCGTGCCGTGCGGCCTGCCCGACTATCCGGTCACCAGCTTGGCGGCGCTGGACCTTCACGCGGACCTTGCAACCTTTGACGACGCGCTGGCGTTCACGCAAAGCGCTTTCCTGCAAAGTCTTTCTTGTCCCCGCGAAAACGAGGCTTGAGGGCTGCGCCCGTTCCGTTTAATGTCCACGTCGATTTGGGTGTTATAGGGCAGCAGCCACGCCGTCCAAATCCTCAATCAAGGGAGCTTTCCATGCGTTCGATCATCTCCAAGGCCCTGACCGGCACGCTCATCGCCGGCGCGGCGCTCGCTGTTTCGGCCTGCGGCCCGAAGACCGACACCACGGCGACCGACAACACGATGGTCACCGACATGAACTCGACCGAGTCCATGGACACGATGTCGGACAACATGACCTCGACCGACGCCGGCGCCAACACCGGCGCGATGTCGAACGACAGCATGACCTCGAACGACACCATGATGTCCAACGACACCACGATGTCGAACACCGCCGGCAACGCGATGTAATCAGCCCGTTCAGGGTTGAACGGCAGGGGGCCGTCCGGGATGCCGGGCGGCCCCTTTCTCATGGCACCCCCGCGCGAGGGCGGGACGAATTGCGCGCGCAGCCTGTTGGAAAGGCTTGGGTTCGGGCAGCGGCACCGGTAAAGACGGCGGTTAACCACTCCGTCAGAGGTGCCCCGGATGTCCGCGTCGCGTATCGCCACCCTTCTCGCCCTCTCGATAGCGGCCGTCGCCGCCAGCCCGGCGAGCGCTCAATTCTACCTGCAGAACCACCCCTTCGAGGGCACAACGATCCGCGGCGACGAGCCGGGTATCCTGAGCCAGCCCATGGCGGGCGCGACGGAGGCGGAGACGCGCGCAGCGCTGGTGTGGAACATGCGCGCGGCGCTCAACGTCGCTGCGCTGCAATGCCAGTTCGAGCCGACGCTGCTGACCGTGCCCAACTACAACGCCGTGCTGAAGGACCATGACGCGGAGTTCGACGGCGCGCAGGCGGCGCTCGCCAAGTATTTTACCCGCGTCAACAAGACCAAGCCGGCCGGTCAGGCGGCGCTCGACAGTTTCGGCACGCGCACCTATTCCTCGTTCGTGACGGTGGGCGGGCAGCTCGGCTTCTGCCGAACCGCCGCGGCGATCGGCCGCGACGCCGTGTTCACGCCCCGCGGCCAGTTCGGCGCGCTGGCCGCCGACCGGATGCAGCAGCTGCGTGCCAGCCTGCTCGGCAGCTGGGGCGAGCAGGCCTATCCCCGCTTCATCCTGCGCCAGGACCTGCCGCGTCCCAACCTCGCCCCGCAATGCTGGAACAAGAAAGGCGATTGGAAGGGCGGCAAGTGCGGGCCGGAGGCGTGGCCCAAGGCATGAGGCAGCAGGCCTTCGGCCCTTTCCCCGCGAAGGCTAATCAGCGCAGCCCCAGCAGCTTGTGCGTCTGGAGCGACAGGCGCCAGTGCGGGCGGGCCATGACCAGTTCGACGCAGGCGGCGCGGTTCGCGTCGGCGTGGGGGTCATCCAGCGGCTGCAGCAGGCGGTGGGTGAAGGCCCAGCCCTCCAGCTGATCAAGGTCGGTGCCGGGCTGCGGCCAGACCAGCTTCAGCTCGTCGCCCCGGCGCTGGACCACGGTGCTGCCCGCCTTGGGGCTGACGCACAGCCAGTCGAGCTTGGGGTGGGCAAGGAGCGTGCCGTTCGACTCCATCGCGATGCGGAAGCCCCGCGCGTGCAGCGCGTCGATCAGCGCGTCATCGACCTGCAGCATCGGCTCGCCGCCGGTAAGGACGACGAAACGGTCCGCGTCGCCCGTGCCCCAATGCTCCACGACCGCGTCGGCCAGCATATCTGCATAGGCGAAGCGCCCGCCGCCCTCACCGTCCGTGCCAACGAAGTCGGTGTCGCAGAAGCGGCACACGGCGCGCGCGCGGTCCTGCTCCCGGCCCGACCACAGGTTGCAGCCGGCGAAGCGGACGAAGACCGCGCGGCGACCGGCATGGACGCCCTCTCCTTGCAGGGTGAGGAACATCTCCTTGACCGCGTAGCTCATGGCGTTTCGGCGTACACCGTCGGATCGGCGACGCCCGCCTCCTCGAACCCCTTGTGACGCAGGCGGCAGCTGTCGCACAGGCCGCAATGTTCGCTCTCGGGCGTCGGATCGTAACAGGACCAGCTCAGCCCCATGTCGAGCCCGAGCCGCGCGCCTTCTAGCACGATGTCGGCCTTGGTCAGATGCTGGAGCGGGGCGTGGATTCGGAAGGGGGTGCCTTCCACGCCCGCTTTCGTGGCGAGTTCGGCCAGCCGCTCGAAGCCGGCGATGAACTCGGGGCGGCAGTCGGGATAGCCCGAATAGTCGAGCGCGTTGACGCCGATGAACAGGTCGTGCGCCCCCGCCGCCTCCGCCCAGCCCAGCGCGAGCGAGAGGAAGATCGTGTTGCGCGCGGGGACGTAGGGGACGGGAATGCCCTCCCCCACCCCGTCCTTGGGCACCGCGATGTCGTCGGTCAGCGCCGAGCCGCCGAACGCCGACAGGTCCATCGCGAGCGTCACATGGCGCTCGGCCCCGAGCAGCGCCGCGCCCCGCGCAGGGAGTGCGAGCGGCGCGCGGTACTCGAGCGCCGCCGCCGCCGCACGCGTCCCCTGCTGCGCGCCGGGAGCGAAGCCGCGCACGCCGAACGTGCGCGCCGACGTGCCGAAC
>CAXTWJ010000173.1:0-5903 GCA_964247925.1 uncultured Sphingomonas sp. | reverse complement strand
GCCCAGAATTGGGTGTCGACGCCGCCGGGCAGTCCAGCCCGGCCGAGACTGTCGGCCGACGGGGAACCTAGATCGATCGCAACGCCGCGCGGGGTGAGCGCTCGCGTCCAGAGGACGAAAAGGCGTGCCTGGCCCTGGGTGATGCCGCCGGAATACTGGCCAAGCACCTTGGTGCCCTTGTCGAGCAGCACGATCCGGCCATTCTCGGAATAAACGTCGTGGTTGATGACGCACGAGACGAACCCGGCCTGCGTCGAGTTGATCGCCGTCTGAAGCGTGCAAGGGATGACGGTGCCGGCGCTGAGCAGCAGGCTGCGATCCGCCACCATCGTCGCGCGCACCGTCTGTATCGCGGAATGGCCGAGCTGGTCGCTCAGGTCGGTCGCCCCCTTCGTGGGCGCCGCACTGTCGTCGGCAGGCGCGCCGAACCCGCTCGCGCCGAAGTTGCGGCCCGCCACCAGCGACTGGCCAGTCGGTCCCGCGCCGGCCCCGGCCTGGCCGGGGATCTGTCCCGTTCCGTCGGCGCCGGCATACCTAGGAGATGGCGCAGCCGACGCCGATCCCGAAGCGCCAAACGCCATGATCGGCGAGCGGCGGGCAGCATCCGCCATAGCCCGCGCCTGCTCGCCGCGGCGCTGCTCGGGCGTCTGCTGACCATTTCCGGCCGGCGACGTACCGGTGGCTGGCGCGGCGACACCGGTTGCGTCGACGGTCTGGCCCGCCGGCGGGATCGGCCGACCGAAGATGTCGGTGGCCTGGGCGCCGGGTTGGCCGAGCTGGTTGGAAAGCGCCGCGCGCTGGGCGTTCGGGTTCTGCATCGCATCGTCCACCGCCCGATCGCTCGCCTTGGCCGGCTGCGCGCTCGCTGTCGCGGCGGCGGGCCGGTGGAAAGCGCCGTAGCCGATCGCGATGCCGCCGATCGCGCCGACAAGCCCGATGCCGGCGCCGATCACCGCGATCGTCCCCCAGCCCCCGCTGCGCGTGACAATCGTGTCGGCTTGTTGCGACGCGACCGGATCTGGGCCGACGGAGCCGCCGCGATCGATGACATTGTCGGCCATGCTACTGTCCCTTCACCTTGCGTTCGACGACGTTGGAGACGGTACCGGTCCGATCGCCGCGGTCGTTGCGGGGTGGCGCCTCATTGAAGATGCAGAGGACGGTTGCTCCCCGCCGGAGCCGGAGCTGGCGATAGACGGCGTGGATCACGACGAAATCCTCGCGCACGTCGTATGGGACGATCGTCTCAGTGCCGTCGACGTCCATCGCGAAGATCGATGGGATGTCGGCATGGCCGGGGTATCGCAGCACGGTGAATTCTCCGTTGTCGGAAATCTCGGTCGGCTGGAGCGCGGAATCGCCCTGCACCGTGTAGTTCATGTTTCGCTTGCCCTCGATCACCGCATGGTCGAGCGCCGCCGTCGTAACGGTAGTCTCGATCGCTCTGGCAGCCTGGGCCTGCGCCAATTGCGCCTGCAGGACGGCCAGCGCGCGCTCTTCGCGCGGATACCGGAAGCGGATGCCATACATCGCCTGGCCCGGGCCGAGCGATAGGCTGAAGTGATATGTCCGCGGGATCCCACCGGCGTTGGTGACCACGATAAGGTTGGTCGGGCCGGCGCGTTCTCGCGGCTTCAGGAAGACGATGTTCCCGACGGGGGCGATCTGCCACGACACCGTGTCACCAAGTGCCGCCTGGGTGATGGTCTCTCCAGGACCGAACTGGATTTCTATCGCGTGGCGAAAGCCGCCGATAACGGTAACGACCTGGTCGGGATCATAGTCGATGTTTCGCACCCGTGCGTCCTTCGCGCCGGGTGCCGGTGTTTCCGACGCAAAGGCCGGATGAGGCATCAACGTTATCGCTGCCGCACAGACGATCGAAAGAGCGACCAGCCGACGCCAAATTGCGCCGACACCACGCCAAAAGCGGCTCCTCGCGCCGGCGTCCGTCACGACGAGCTCGGTCGCCGACGGTGAAAGCCGGGAGCTTAGTTTCTTGCGCAGCGTCGGCAGAAACGGAACGACGACGGTCTCGCCTGCCTCCACAGGGCTGGATCGTTCGGTCATGTCAGGCCTCCGGGTCAGAGCGATAGTTGACGACTTGGAAGCCGAGCGGATTGAGGTTGCGATCCTTCTCCAATTCGGGTGCCGTCGTATATTTGAAGGTCAGGATCGCGTTCCAGTTCTGAGCCACCGGCGCGCTCTGTCCGAAATTGACGATCTTGGTGTAGCGAACCTGCGCAACCGTCGGGCTTAGGAAGCTGATCGTTCGGATCGAGATCGAGACGAAGCCCTTGTCGCCGTAGACATTGGACGGTGCGTTGCGGTTGCTTGACTGCACACTGGCAAGATAGCGCTGCCCCTCGCCCTGCTCGCTCATCAACATCACCGTATATGCGTTTTCGCGAGCGGCATCGTTGAGCCAACCCTCCCGCAGCCGCTCATATTGCGAGATGAAGTATCGGTTCACCGCGTCGTCGTAGGTCCGCGGCTGGGAGCCCTTGAGCGCAGTGACGATCTGCGTCTCACCCGAAGTTTTGTCGACGCGAATGACATAGGGCTGCACCGTTTTGAGCGGCGTCAACATCGCCAGCGCCGCGACGGCGACGATCGCGAGCAGCGCGCTGATCGCCGCGATCGTCCAGGCGAGCTTTTCGCGGCCAGCGGCCGCCCGAAACCGGTCGTACTCCCAGGTCCGCGATGCGTCGAAATACTGGTCTTTATCCTCGGACTTCACCGCAGCCATAAACGACGTCCCTTTGTCAGCACGAGAGGTAGGAAAGCGCGATTCCTCGCTGTGACGTGCGTGACGCTGGCGGTGGCGTAGTTGCGGCCGAAGGTCCCGATAGAGCGGGGGTGGCGCCGGCGTCGGGAACCGGTGCCGGGGCGGCGGATGGTGCAGCAGGTGGCGCAGGAAGTGCCCCGGGGCCCGAACCGGGCCCGGGCGCGATCATCGATTGCCCCGCCTGAGAGGGGGGCAGCGGAACCGGCAGCACAGGCAGGACCGATCCGTAGATGTTCGCGGGCCGGCGATGCTTTCCGTCGCATACCGCCGGATTTCTGATGTGTGCGCCGGTGCAGCCGCTGAGCGCGAGTGCCCCCATCGCCGCGATGGTCAGCCTTTTCATACGATCTCCGTGCGTGACGACGCCCGTTCGGCGTCGGCCGATTATGTTTGTGGGAGCGCTCCACATCGTCAGGCAGCGCGGTTCACCGCGCCCCCGGTCGGGCGCGGCCCCGCGGCGAGGCCGGCGGCCTGGGTGGCTCGCCTGAACATGAGCCGGTTCGCCATCATGTTCGCACCCGTCATGAGGAAGCCGTGGCCGCCCGATGACGCGCCTCCGGCGATGCCGGCCGCGATGGAGGGAGACTGGAAGAAGAAAATCGAGCCGACGATGTAGATTGCGCAGCAGACGATAGTGGCGATCACCATCAGATCGGCGTTCAGGCTCATGTAGGTGCCTTCTAACGAATTGAAGGCGGAACCGTCGCCGATTGATCCCATGATGCCGTCCATCGCCGCCTCCTGAAGGCCGGTGATGAACTTGGTCATGATCGCCATGATGACCATCAGCAGGATGTAATTGGCAGTCTGCTTCAACCAGCCGTCGAACAGCCATCGCGACGAATTGAAGAGCAGACAGGCGAGCGCCAGCGGCGCGAGAGCGACGCAGATCGATACCGCTAGCTTGGCAAAGATGACGATACAGAAACCAATCGATCCCGACAGGAAGGCGAACACGTAGAGGACGGCTATGCAGGCGTAGGTGATGATCGAGCATCGCAGCTGGATCAGCGGCGTCCGGAAGTCCGTCAGCCCCTGTGAGGGCATCGCCTGCACCTTGGCGTTGGCCGCCTGCATGCGTTTGGCCAGCTTGCCGGTGTCGGAGACGTAGGTGTCGAAGGTGGTTCCGGGGTTGGTCACGGGTGTCCCGGATCCTGCGGCGATGATCTCGCTCGGCAGGTTCGTCGCGACGTTAACGACGAAGGCCGAGTAGCCGACCGCGCTTGCAGCGGCGAGCGCGAACCCGACCTTGCCGGCTTGGAACACCAGTTCGCGAAGGGGAGCCTGGATCGCGCCACGAAGGACCGCGAAGCCGAGCAGCAGAAAGTAGATGGTCGCCGCCAGCGCAAGCGGTGCCGCGACGAAGTTCACGAGACCCGAGCCGAAGGTCGCGACCGCGCCCGCGATCGCGCCCTCCACATAGCCGTACATGGTCGTGAAGAGCGTCATGATGTTGATGGGTGCGGCCATGATCTAGCCCCTCGTCGACCCGAGGCCCGCTGGAGCGATGCCGGTCATTTGCGCTTGGTGTTCGCGTCGAAGAAGTTCGCGCCGCTCTTGCCGGCCTCGATCTCCGCGACCGAGATGGTCGCATCATGAGTGGTCGAGCAAAGGTTGGCCTTCTCGGAGGCAGCGAGATGGCTGTATTCCCCGGTGTCGCATTTGGCCTGCCACTCGGCGAGAAGCTGGCGATTGCCGATCAGTTCGTTAGCAGTCGGCACGGCGACTTGCCGGTGGCACCCCGCGGCAAGCGTAAGAGCGCAAAGACACAATACGGCTCGCATCGATCACCTCCTGATCGTGTTGGCGTCGTAGAAGGCGGCGGCGTTGCGACCCGCGGCGACCTCGGCGGTGCTGATCGCGAGATTGCCTTCCCCGGCTTGCGCGAGCTGGATCGCCTGCATTTTCAACATATCGTTCTGGAGCTGCGCCTGCTCGACCGCGATACGAGCCTGGAGATCCATCACGTCCTTGGGATCACGAGCAGTCGCGAGCTGTTGACGGAGCTGATCCAAGCCCTGCATTCGGGCCTGGGTGATTGCGAGCGTGTTCTCCCCCAACGCGGCGGTGGTCGCCGCCGAGCCTGTCGAGTTTTGCAGCGCCTGATTGTAGGCATCATCCGCTTCCGACGATCCGGACGGCGATATCCGGAACCGGGACTGGATGTTGGTCGCGAGAGTGCCCAGCGAGCCAAGCCTCGTCAGATCGCCGCCGAACAGCGTCGTCACGTCGGTGGTCGTCGTCGGCAGGATGTTGCGGACCTGTGGCAGGTTCAGGGTCGACGCGATCTCGCTCATGTTGGTGAGCTTCTGAAGCGATTGCAGCTGGCTGGCTGCCGTCTCGATCTGCTGCTTGCCCTGCTCGACTATCGCCAGGGTCTGCCTCGCCGTCTGAAGCGCCTGTAGATACGTCGTCGTGTCGAACACCGGGATGCCCTGCGCCGACGCCGGCGGGGCGAAGGCCGCGATCGCGGCAGGCGCGGCGAACGCCATCCAAATACGCTTGATCTGCATCTCAGCTTCTCCTCTCGTTGGCGTAGAAAGCCGGCAGCCATGCCGCCGGGTCGTCCCCCACTGCCGCCATGGCCTCTTCCATGGCCACAAGCGTCTCCTCGCGCCCCGAGAGCACCTTCAGCTCGTCGGGCATGCCGCCCAGGTCGAGCTTGGCGACGATCGAGGTGTGACCCTGCTTGACGAGGAAGCACCGGCTCTCCGGCGTCAGATCTTCCCGTATCAGCCGATATTCGGCGTCGGTCAGGCCGAGCCCTTCGCAATAATCGGACCGCTTGGCGTCTGAGTTCGGCAGAAGGATCTTCGTCGCGGTCTGCTCGATGATCGAATGCGCGATCGGCGACCGCAGCGCGTCCGCCGGCGACTGGGTTCCGAACACCATGAAGGCGTTGCGCTTGCGGAAGGTCTTGAGGCCGTCCTGGGCGAAGGCGCGGAAGGCGTCGTCCTGGAGCGCCTTCCAGAACTCGTCGATGTCGACCACGACGCGCTGGCCGTCCAGCAGCTCGTCGACTCGGTGGAAGAGGTAGAGCATGGTCGGTGTGCGGATTTCGGGATTTTCGAGGAATTGGGTCATGTCGAACCCGACGAAGCGGGCCGCCATCGAC
>CAXTWJ010000172.1:0-5913 GCA_964247925.1 uncultured Sphingomonas sp. | reverse complement strand
GGGTTAGATGCTGTTCTGGATTGCCGAGCATCTCCATTTTACGGGGCTGCTCAACCTGATCCGCTATCAGTCGTTCCGGACGGGCGCGGCGGTCGCGACCGCGCTGTTCGTCGGGCTGGTGATCGGGCCGCGCTTCATCGGCTGGCTGCGCGTGCGCCAGGGCAAGGGGCAGCCGATCCGGCTGGACGGCCCGCAGTCGCACCTGGCCAAGCGCGGCACGCCGACCATGGGCGGGCTGATGATCCTGACCGCGATGACGTGCGCGATCCTGCTGTGGATGGATCTGTCCAACCCCTATGTCTGGGCGTGCCTGTTCGTGACGCTGGGCTTTGGCGCGATCGGCTTCCTGGACGACTATGACAAGGTCAGGAAGGCGACCACGGCAGGCGTGTCCGCGCGCACGCGGCTGCTGCTGGAGTTCATCATCGCCGGGATCGCGGCGGTCATCATCATGGGGCAGAACGGCCCGCACCTCTACCTGCCGTTCACGCAGCGTATGTATCTGGAGCTGGGCTGGTTCTACCCCGTCTTCGCCGCCTTCACGATCGTGGCGTTCGGCAATGCGGTGAACCTGACCGACGGTCTGGACGGGCTGGCGACGATGCCGGTCATCATCGCGTCGGTCGCGTTCATGATCATCGTCTATCTGGTCGGCAACGTGAAGTTCGCGACCTATCTGGGCATCCCGCACGTCCGCACGGCGGGCGAGCTCGCCATCTTCTGCGCGGCGGTGATCGGCGCGGGGCTGGCGTTCCTGTGGTACAACGCGCCGCCCGCGGCGGTGTTCATGGGCGACACGGGCAGCCTGGCGCTGGGCGGCGCGCTGGGCACGATCGCCGTCGTCGCGCATCACGAGATCGTGCTGGGCATCATCGGCGGGCTGTTCGTGGTGGAGGCGATGAGCGTCATCGTGCAGGTGTTCTGGTACAAGCGCACCGGCAAGCGCGTGTTCCGCATGGCGCCGATCCACCATCATTTCGAGCAGCTGGGCTGGTCGGAGCCGACGGTGGTGATCCGGTTCTGGATCGTCAGCCTGGTGTTGGCGCTGGCGGGGCTGTCGACGTTGAAGCTGCGGTGATCACCAGCAGCGCCTGGGCGGGCCGGCGCTATGCGGTGCTGGGTCTGGCGCGGTCCGGGCTAGCAGCCGCGCGCGCGCTGGCGACGGCGGGCGCGTATGTCGTCGGGTGGGACGAGGACGCGGCGGTGCGGGAAGCGGCGGCGCAAATCGACGGGGTCATCGTGCACGACCTCGCGACCCTATCGCTGGACGGCGCGGGCGTGCCGTCGCTGATGGGCGGCAATATCGGACTGCCGATCCTGGCGCAGGCACCGCTGCCGGAGGGCGGCGTTTATGTGCTGGAGCTCTCATCCTACCAGATCGACCTGACCCGATCGCTCGACTGTGACGTCGCGGTGCTGCTCAACATCACGCCCGACCATCTCGACCGCTACGACGGGTTCGACGCCTATGCCGCGTCCAAGGCGCGGCTGTTCGCGATGCAGTCGGCCAGCCACGAGGCGGTGATCGGGATCGGCGACCTCGCTTCGGCGAGGATCGCGCGGACGCTGTCGGCACGCGGCGAGCATCTGACCAAGATCGCGCCGGGCGTATGCCTCGATCAGCGGCGCTGGCCCGCCTTGCAGGGGCCGCACAACGCGCAGAACGCGCTCGCCGCGATCGCGGTCGCCAAGGCGCTCGGCGTGGCCGAGCGTGACATCGACCGCGGGCTGGAGAGCTTCACCGGCCTGCCGCACCGGATGCAGCTCGTCGCCGAGCGGCACGGCGTGCGGTTCGTGGATGACTCCAAGGCGACCAACCCGGAAAGCGCCGCGCCCGCGCTGGCCGCGTTCCCGCGGGTCCACTGGATCCTCGGCGGGCGGGCCAAGGGCGACAACCTCGATGCCTGCGTGCCGCACCTCCCTCATGTCGCGCGCGCCTATACGATGGGCGAGGCGGGGCCGGTCTTTGCCCGCGCCCTGCGCGACCATGTGCCCGTCGAAGAAGCCGAGACGCTGGACCGTGCGGTGACGAGCGCCGCCGCGCGTGCCGAGGCCGGCGACACGGTGCTGCTCAGCCCGGCGGCCGCCAGCTTCGACCAGTTCCGGGATTATGAGGAGCGTGGCGACACGTTTCGCCGTTTGGTGGAGGCGCTATGACCGACGTGGCGCGCCGCGACAGTCTGGTCGCCAAGGTGAAGCGCCGGGGCGGGCGCGGCGACCGGTCGCCGCTGGGCACCTGGTTCTGGGACATCGACCGGATGCTGCTGGGGCTCAGCCTGTTCCTGATCGCGATCGGGCTGGTCGCGGTCGCCGCCGCCAGCCCGGCGACGGCGGTGCGCTATTCGGGCGATCACCGACATCTGGCGCCGCTCTATTACTTCTGGCGCCAGCTGATCTGGGTCGCGCTGTCGCTGCCCGTGCTGATCGGCGTGTCCATGCTGCCGGTGCCGACCGCCCGACGGCTGGCGCTGACGGGGGCGGCCGTGTTCGCCGTGCTGTTGGCGGTGACCCCGTTCATGGGCGTCAGCGTCAACGGCGCGCGGCGGTGGCTGGGCGTCGGGCTGGCCCAGTTCCAACCGTCCGAGTTCCTCAAGCCCTTGTTCATCGTCGCGATCGCCTGGATCCTCTCGCTCAAGGCCAGGGACGACGAGCTGCCGGTGGTGCCGATCACCGTGGTGATGACCGGCGGCGTCGCTGGCCTACTGATGATGCAGCCCGATTTCGGGCAGACCATCATCTTCTGCATCGTGTCGATGGCGCTGCTCGCGATCGCGGGCACGTCGGCGCGCGTGCTGGGCGGGCTGGTCGCGTGCGCGCCGGTCGGGCTGGGCGCGGCCTATCTGTTCTACGGCACCGCGCGGCAGCGGATCGACGCCTTCCTGTTCCCGGGCGTCGAGGGCGAGGGCGCGGCCGACCATTTCCAGACCAATGCCGCGCACGCGACGCTGACCGCGGGCGGCTGGACCGGCACCGGCCCGGGCGGCGGCGCGGCCAAGTTCGGGCTGCCCGAGGCGCACACCGATTACATCTTCTCCGTGATCGGCGAGGAGTTCGGGATGCTCGCGTGCATGGTGATCGCGGTCGTGTTCCTGGCGATCGTGGTGCGCGTGTTCGTGAAGCTGCTGGACGAGCAGGACGAGTTCAAGCTGCTCGCCGCCAGCGGCCTCGCGGTCCAGTTCGGGGCGCAGGCGCTGGTCTCCATGGCGGTGAACACCGGGCTGGCGCCGTCCAAGGGCATGACGCTGCCCTTCATCTCCTATGGCGGGTCGTCGATGATCGCCCTGTCGATCGGCATGGGACTGCTGCTCGCGTTCACCCGACGCAATCCGTTCCTGACGCGCTCGCCCTATGTCGTCCGTTGGAGCGGCACATGACCAAGCATTACGTTCTGGCGGCGGGCGGCACGGGCGGGCACATGGTGCCGGCCGCCGCGCTCGCCGCCGAGCTGACCCGGCGCGGTCACCGGGTCGCGCTGGTCAGCGACGCACGGGGCGTGCGCTTTCCCGGCCTGTTCGAGGAGGTGCAGACCCATGTCCTGCCCGCCGCGCGGCTGGCGGGCGGGCCGCTCGGATGGGCGCGCGCGTCGCGCGAAATGTGGCGCGGCCGCGCGATGGCGCGCGAGCTGTTCCGAACGTTCCGGCCGGCGGCGGTGATCGGGTTCGGCGGTTACGCGGCCTTGCCCGCGCTCCTCGCCGCCTTCGCGGAGAAGGTGCCCACGGCGGTCCATGAGCAGAACGCGGTGCTGGGCCGCGTCAACCGGCTGGTCGCGGGCCGGGTCGATGCGATCGCGACGTCCTATGACGTGACCGAGCGCCTCGTGCCCAAGCTCGCGGGCAAGACGCACGCGGTCGGCAACCCGGTGCGCGAGGCGGTGCTGCGATTGCGCGCCAAGGCCTATCCGCTGCTGGAGGAGGACGGCATCTTCCGCGTGCTCGTCACCGGCGGCTCGCAGGGCGCGAGCGTGCTGTCCGAGGTCGTGCCCGACGGGCTCGCGATGCTCCCCGTCCAGTTCCGCCGCCGGCTGCAGGTGACGCATCAGGCACGGATCGAGGACATCGACGCCGTGCGCGCGAAATATGCCGCGCATCAGATACCGGCCGATCTCGCCACCTATCTGCCCGACCTGCCCGAGCAGCTGGGCTGGGCGCATCTGGTGATCGCGCGCGCGGGCGCCTCGACGATCGCGGAGCTGACCGCCGCCGGCCGCCCCGCCATCCTGGTACCGTTGCCGGGCGCGACCGATGATCACCAGACGGCGAACGCGCGCGAGATCACGGCGGCGGGCGGCGCGCGCACGATCGCGCAAGGCGCCTTCACGCCCGTCGAGCTGGCGAAGCAGATGCAGAAGCTGGGTCTCGACCCCGCCGCGCTGGAGAATGCCGCCGGGCGCGCGAAGAGCGTCGGCAAGCCGATGGCGGTGAGCGACCTGGCCGATCTGGTCGAGAGCCTCGATGCTCCCGTCTCGCGCCTGCCCGTGCCGGCCAAGCCGGTCCGCAAGGAGGCGTGGGCGTGAAAAGCCTCGCCACCGACATCGGCACGATCCATTTCGTCGGCATCGGCGGCATCGGGATGTCCGGCATCGCGGAGGTAATGGCCAATCTGGGCTATCGCGTGCAGGGGTCTGACGTGGCGGAGGGCTATGTCGTGCAGGGGCTGCGCGACAAGGGCATCGCGGTCGCGATCGGGCATGACGCGGCCAATCTGGGCGACGCGGCGGTGGTGGTCACCTCGACGGCGATCGTGCGGTCGAACCCGGAGGTCGAGGCGGCGCTGGAGCGGCGTATTCCCGTGGTCCGCCGGGCGGAGATGCTGGCCGAGCTCATGCGGCTGAAGTCCACCGTCGCGGTCGCGGGCACGCATGGTAAGACCACGACGACGTCGATGATCGCGGCGTTGCTCGACGCCGGCGGGGTCGATCCGACCGTCATCAACGGCGGCATCATCAATTCCTACGGCTCGAACGCGCGGCTGGGCGCCAGCGACTGGATGGTGGTGGAGGCGGACGAGAGCGACGGCTCGTTCCTGCGGCTGGACGGCACGGTCGCGGTGGTGACCAACATCGATCCCGAGCACCTCGACCATTATGGCTCGTTCGACGCGGTGAAGGATGCGTTCGTCGAGTTCGTGGAGAACGTGCCTTTCTATGGCGCCGCGCTGCTCTGCCTCGACCATCCGGAGGTGCAGAACATCCTGCCGCGCCTGCGCGACCGGCGCGTCGTGACCTATGGCTTCGCCGCGCAGGCGGACGTGCGCGGGGTCAACGTGCAGCCGCGCGATGGCGGCAACACCTTCGAGGCGATCGTGCGGTCACGCGACGGGCGCACCCGCTCGATCGAGGGAATCGCGCTGCCGATGCCGGGCCGCCACAACGTCCAGAACGCGCTGGCGGCGATCGGCGTGGCGCTGGAGCTGGGGATCGACGACGCGACCATCCAGCGCGGCTTCGCCGGTTTCGGCGGCGTCAAGCGGCGCTTCACCAAGGTCGGTGAGGTGGCGGGAGTCACGATCATCGACGATTATGGCCACCATCCCGTCGAGATCAGGGCGGTGCTCGCCGCGGCGCGCGAGAACGCGCGGGGCCAGGTGATCGCGGTGGTGCAGCCGCACCGGTATTCGCGGCTCGGCAACCTGATGGAGGAGTTCCAGACCGCGTTCAACGACGCCGACCGCGTGCTGGTGACGCCGGTCTATGCCGCGGGTGAGGCGCCGGTGGAGGGTGTGTCGGCCGACGCGCTGGTCGAGGGGCTGAAGCGGCGCGGGCATCGGCAGGCGGCGACGGTGGCGGACGTGGGCTCGCTGGCGGACGTGCTGGCAGGTAGCGTGGGCGCTGGTGATCAGGTCGTGTGCCTGGGCGCGGGCGACATCACGCGATGGGCTGCGGGGTTGGCGGACGCGATCGCCGCTAAGCTCCCC
>CAXTWJ010000171.1:0-5957 GCA_964247925.1 uncultured Sphingomonas sp. | reverse complement strand
AACCACCGCTGGCTGGTCGAGATCTGGGCGAAGAACCTGACGAACGCGAATCACCGGCAGGTGGTGATCGGGGGCACGCTGCAGACCGGCACCTTCGACGCCTTTCTTGGCGCACCGCGCACGCTCGGCGCGACGCTCACCACTCGCTTCTGATCGGGACGCTCCATCATGTTCACGCTAGGCGACACCACCATCACCCGCGTCGAGGAGCAGCTGGGGGCGGGGTACTTCCCCGACTTCCTGTTCCCGGACTGGGACCCGGCCGTGCTGGCCGAACACCCCTGGATGGTGCCCGGTTGCTTCGACCCGGCGCAGGGCCGGTTCATCGCCAGCATCCACAGCTGGGTGGTCCGCACGCCGCACCACACCATCCTGATCGACACGTGCAGCGGCAACGACAAGGAGCGCCCGCTCCTGGAACGGTTTCACCGGCGACAGCACCCCTACATCGCCCGGCTCGCCGCGGCGGGCGTGCGGCCGGAGGAGGTCGACTATGTGCTCTGCACCCATCTCCACGCCGACCATTGCGGCTGGAACACGCGGTTGGTCGACGGTCGCTGGGCGCCGACCTTCCCCAACGCGCGCTATGTGTTCTCCCGCGCGGAGCGTGAGTTCTGGGATGGGCCGGGGAGCCGGGAAGGGTTCAACGAGAACGTGTTCGAGGACAGCGTGCAGCCGATCCTCGACGCGGGCCTGGAGCAGCTGATCGACGGCGAGGACCAGCTCGGCGACAACCTGTTCTTCAAACCCACCCCCGGGCACAGCGTCGGCCATCTCGCCATCCGGCTGCTCGCGGCCGAGCGCGAGGCGCTGTTCAGCGGCGACATCATGCACCAGCCGATCCAGGTCTATCGACCCGATTGGAACAGCCGCTTCTGCGAGGACGCCGAGGAGGCGCGCCGGTCGCGACGCTGGGTGCTCGATCATTGCGCCGATACGGGAGCGCTGCTCCTGCCGGCTCATTTCGCGGGCAGCTTCGCGGGCCATGTCACGTGGGCCGGCGACGGCTTCGCCTGGCGGTTCATCTAGCCGAGCGCTCAAACCCGTCCCGCCTTGTCCTCACAGGAGGTCGTGTGATCCCCATCGTCCTGCTGCCGGGCCTGCTGAGCACGGCGGACATCTTCGGCCCCCAAGCGGCTGCCCTCGCCTCCCACGGGCCCGTGACCGTGCCGTCCACGAAGCGGCGCACGATCGGGGAGATGGCTGCTTTCATCTTAGCCGACGCGCCGCACCGCTTCGCGCTCGCCGGCATTTCGATGGGCGGCTACATCGCGCTGGAGATCATGCGCCGCGCGCCCGAGCGCGTGCTCCGGCTGGCGCTGATCGATACCTCGGCCCGGCCCGATACGCCCGAACAATCGGCCCGTCGCCGCGCGCTGGTCGAGCGCGCAAGGGGGATGAACTTCACCGCTTTCGCGGAGGAGCTGTTCCTCAACGCCTTGCATCCCAAGCACCGGGTGGACGAGCGGCTGCGAGCCATTAACCGTGCGATGGCGGCAAAGGTCACCGTCGAGGCGTTCGCCACCAACACCGAAGCCGCGATCACCCGCCCGGATTCCCGCGACGGACTGGGCGCGATCAACGTGCCGACCCTTGTCATGGTGGGGGACGAGGACGCCGTGACCCCGCCCTCTCATTCCGAGGAAATGGCGGCTGCGATAAAGGACGTCAGGCTGACGATCGTCCCCCAAGCCGGCCATGCGTCAACGATCGAGCAGCCGCTGTTCGTGAACAAGGCGCTGAAACAATGGCTCGCCGACGCGCCTGACACGGCGCTGAGGACAGCGATGCCCGGTCCCTTCAGTCTTACGGATCCACCTCACAGGTCGGCCGCTGTCGGGCGCACGATGATCTCGTTCACATCCACACCGTCCGGCTGTTCCAGGGCGTAGCGGATCGCGCGGGCGATCGCGTCGGGGGTCAGCGACTTCTTGCGCCAGGCACGAAGGCCGTCGGCGACCTCCGGCACACTGATGTCGTGGCCAAGTTCGGTCGCCACGACGCCGGGCGAGATCAACGTGGCGCGCACCTTATCATGCTCCTGGCGCAGACCCTCCGTGATCGCTCGCACGGCGTGTTTGGTAGCGCTGTAGACCGCGGCGGTCGGCACCACCATGTGCGCGGCCACCGACGCCACGTTGACGACGTGACCGGACCCTTGCGTCACGAAGCGGGGCAGCACGGCCGCGATGCCGTGCAGCACGCCGCGCAGGTTCACGTCGATCATCCTGTTCCACTCGTCCAGTTTGCCCGCCGCGAGCGCCGACAGCGGCATCACGCCGGCGTTGTTGACCAGCGCGTCGATTCCGCCGAACCGCCCCGCCGCGGCGTCCGCGAAGGCGTGGAAGTCGGCGGGATCGGTCACGTCCAGCGCACGCCAGGCGACATTGCCGCCCAGGTCCCGCGCCAGCGCCGCGAGCCGCTCGGTCCTTCTGGCGCCAATGAACAGCCGGGCGCCTGTACGCGCCAGTTCGCGCGCCGCGGCCTCGCCGATGCCGCTGGACGCACCGGTGATGAGGATCGTCTTGTTGATGGTCGGCACTGGTCGTCTCCTCCGCTGCGTACGGGAGCAACATGGAGCGACGGGGGACGCCGTGGTTAGACGGATCGTGCGGCAAGCTTGCCTGATCCTACGGACTTGGCGGTGTCCACCTTGCCACGCGTCCGAGCGCGAGGGCAAAAGCGCGCCATGCGCACCGTCGCCGATCTCACCGCTCTGATCGCCCGCCACCTGCCCGCGTCGGGGATGATCGCCACCGCTCTTCCGCGACTATCGCTGTTTCGCGCGGACGCGCCCAGCGCGCCCCTGCCGGCCGTGTACGAGGCGTCGGTATGCCTGATCGCGCAAGGCGCCAAGCGCGTGTCGCTGGGCGACCAGGTCGTCTTCTACGACGCGGCGCACCATCTGGTGGTGTCGGTGGACGTGCCGCTCGTCGGCCATGTCGTCGGGGCCAGCCGCGAGGCACCCTATCTGTGTTGCAAGATCGATTTTGACCTGGGCGTGCTGACCGATCTGGTTCTGGCCGGCGGGAAGGACGGGCCGGCCGTTCCCACGTCGATCCTCGCGGCCTGCCCGAGCGATCCCGAGCTGGTGGATGCCGCCTGCCGGCTCGTCGGCCTGCTGGACCAGCCCGGCGACGCCGCCGTCCTGGCCCCGCTCGCGGAGCGCGAGATCCTGCATCGCCTACTCCAGGGACCGTGCGGCGCGGCGATGCGGCGGATGGCGGCGGGCGACAGCCACCTGGCCCGGGTCGCGCGAGCGGCCGCCCGTATTCGCCAACGGCTCGACACGCCGCTGCGCGTGGCGGAACTCGCCGAGGTCGCGGGCATGAGCCCTTCCTCGTTTCATCAGCATTTCAAGGCCATCATGCGGCTGACCCCGCTGGAATATCAGAAGCAGCTACGCCTCCAGGAGGCACGCCGCCTCATGCTGGGCCAGGGCATCGGTGCATCGGGGGCCGCCTTCGCGGTGGGTTACGAGAGCCCGTCGCAGTTCAGCCGCGAGTATGCCCGCCTGTTCGGCGCCCCGCCATCGCGCGACGTCCGCCGCGCGCCAACGAACGATCAAGGTCTCGTTGCCGCCTGACCTTCCGCGCCCCAGTGCGGACCATTGCGGCCTTCGGTTGACACAATGCAGCGACCGACATAGCCCCGGTGCCGGGCGTGTAAAAGTCACGGCCCGGTCGGTAGTCCGGGTGGCGTTTACGCTCGTACGAGCCGCTCGCCCATGCGAGCAGGCCTCCGGCACGTCCTTTTCCGGATCAAGGGAAAGGTGTGTCCTGTGGAAATCGCGAAATGGATGGTTGCGTTCGTCGCCGTGTTCAACCTGGGCGGCCTGGTGGCGGATGCCATCGTGCCGGCGACCGCCCGGCAGCATCTATGGAACCCGCGCTGGCCGCCCCACGCCAAGTTCCATAACGCGCAAACGATGCTGATGGGGGTGTTCGCCGGGCTATTGTCGCTGGCGATCCTGTTCGGCGCCCGGCCGCTGACCTTGCCGCTGTTCCTCCTCGCGACGGCGATCGCCGCGAACTATTTCGTCGCCATGGCGATCGCGCCGGCCCTGCCCGGCACGGCGTGGACGGACCCGGAGTTCGCCGCCGAAACGGGCCGGCCGCTCGGGCTCGCGCCGCAGCAGCTGGTCACCTATGCCCTGTGCGGACTGGTGCTGGTTGCGGTGTTGATCGCGGTCCGATCGGGGTGAGCGGCGCGGTCGCCCGCGTCGCGCGGGGGACAGCGCGTCAGGACCGCTCCTTCAGGAACTCGACAAACGCGCGCAGCGCGGCTGATTGATGGCGACGGCTCGGGTAATAGACGTAGAGCGCCTCGATGGGTGAGGACCAGGTCGGCAGGACGCGCGTCAACCGGCCGGCGTCGACGTGGTCGGCCACCATCGCGGCCGGCGCGCTGAGGATGCCCAGCCCCCGCGCGGCGAGGTCGATCTGGGAGGCGAGGTCGTGGACGATCGTCGCCGCCGGCGGGACGATCTGCACGGACTCGCCGTCACGGTGCAGGGCCCAGGGGATGATCAGGCCGGTGCCCTGGCTGCGGCACATCAGCGCCCGGTGTCTCAGCAGATCGCCTGGCTGCGCGGGCCTGGCCCGAGTTGCGAGGTAGGCGGGCGAGGCGACCAGGATCGCCTCGGACGGCGGCGCGACCTGGACGGCGACCACGTCCTTGTCGAGGTGGGCGCCGTACCGGAGCCCCGCGTCGTAGCCCTGCTTCACGATGTCGATCAGCCGCGCCTCGACCGAGATCTCGAGCGCCACGTCCGGAAACGCCTCCTGGAAACGCGTCAGCATCGGCGCGACGAGCAGGTCGAACGGTGCGCGCGCCATGGTGAGGCGCAGGGGGCCGGCGGGCCGACCCCCCTTCCCCGCCGCCTGCTCGGCGGCCTGCCGCAGCTGGGCCAGCGCCGGACCCGCCATGAGCAGATAGTCCTGGCCGACGTCCGTCAGGCTGAGGCTGCGGGTCGAGCGATGGAACACCGACGCGCCCAGCCGCTCCTCCAGACCGCGGACCGCCTGGCTCACGGCGGACGGCGATATGCCGAGGCGCCTCCCGGCTTCGGAGAAGCTGCCGGCCTCCGCCACCGCGACGAAGACGGCCACGGCTTCCAGACTGTCCTTGTGCCGCAACTTGGAAACCTTGAAGCAGTGCTTCAAGGCCCATGCACGATTACCCGGCTAATGGCGAGCGTCGGATTGACATAGGTTTGGCACATGGACCAGAACGACACGCCGCCCGCCACGCCGCTGCCGCTGCCGGGATCGGCTCCCGGACCGACGTTCGGCCGGCGGACCGTTCTCGGGGGCATCGGCGCCGCCGCCCTGCCGCGCACCGCCTGGGGAATCCCCATGACCACCTCGCTCCCGGTGTCCCGCGCCTTCAGGTCATCCCGCCACACCACGCGCTACCTGGAGAGCGGTCCGGCCGATGGCCCGCTGATGTTCTTCCTGCATGGCTGGCCCGAGCTCGGGCTGGTCTGGCGCGCGCAGATGGCGGCGTTCGCCGCCGAGGGTTGGCGCTGCGTCGCGCCGGATATGCGCGGCTATGGCGGCTCGTCCGCCCCAACGGCGACCGACGCCTACACGCACGAGCAAGTTGTGGCGGACATGGCGGAGCTGCACGAGCATCTCGGCGGCAAGCCGGCGATCTGGGTCGGCCACGACTGGGGCAGCGGGGCCGTCGGCGCGCTGGTCGCGCATCAGCCCGCCCGCAGCCGCGGCGCCGTGCTGATCTCGGTCCCCTATTTCCCGACCGCCAACGCGTTGCCGACGCTCGTTCCGCTAGTCGATCGGACGATCTATCCGCCCGATCAGTATCCAGACGGCCAGTGGGATTATTACCGCTACTACACTACGCATTTCGACCCCGCGGTGGCGGACCTGGACGCCGACAAGCGATCGTCGCTGGCGTCGATCTTCCGCTCGGGCGATCCCGGCAGCGTCGGCAAG
>CAXTWJ010000170.1:0-5978 GCA_964247925.1 uncultured Sphingomonas sp. | reverse complement strand
ACGCTGGCGACCCCGGTCCTGGCGGTGCTGGCGCAAGGCGGCGACCTGTATGAGAGCGCGCTGAAGCGGCGCGCCGGCGTGAAGGACTCCGGCGCGCTGCTGCCCGGCCATGGCGGCGTGATGGATCGGCTGGACGGGTTGGTGCCGGTGGCGCCCGTCGCGGCGGTGCTGGCGGTGCTGCCGACGATCATCTCCTTCGCGCGGGCGCAGTTCGGCTGACGTGAGGAGCGTCACCATATTGGGCGCGACCGGCTCGGTCGGCACCTCGACGCTGGACCTGGTGGAGCGCGAACCGGAACGCTTCCGCGTCCGCGCGCTGACCGCCAACCGTGACGTCGAACGCCTCGCGGCCGCGGCGCGCCGCACTGGCGCCGAGCTGGCGGTGGTGGCGGACGAGGCGTGCCTGCCCGCGTTGCGCGAGGCGCTGCGCGACACGGAGGTCGGGGTGGCCGGCGGACGACGGGCGGTGATCGACGCGGCCGCCGGCGCCGACTGGACGATGGGCGCGATCGTCGGCTGCGCGGGGCTGGAGCCGATCATGGCGGCGGTGCGCGCCGGCGGCACGGGGGTGCTGGCCAACAAGGAGCCGCTGGTGTCGGCCGGCGAGGTGAGCCTCGCCGCCGCGCGCGCCAGCGCCGCGACCCTGCTTCCCGCCGACAGCGAACACAACGCGGTCTTCCTGTGCTTCGATTTCGCGCGGCCGGAACGCGTGCGCCGGATCGTGCTGACGGGCAGCGGCGGCCCGTTCCGCGACTGGCCGGCGGAGCGGATGCGCGACGTCACGCCCGAACAGGCGTGCGCCCACCCCAACTGGTCGATGGGCGCCAAGATCTCCGTCGATAGCGCGACGATGTTCAACAAGGGGCTGGAGCTGATCGAGGCGGCACGGCTGTTCCCGGTCTCCCCCGCGCGCATCGAGATCGTGATCCACCGCCAGTCGGTGATCCACAGCCTGGTCGATCATGTCGACGGCTCGATGCTGGCCCAGCTCGGCCCGTCCGACATGCGCGTGCCGATCGCGCACACGCTGGCCTGGCCGGACCGGATGGCGACCCCGATGGCGCCGCTGGACCTGGTCGCCCTGGGGCGGCTGGACTTCGAGGCGCCGGACGAGGCGCGCTTCCCCGCCCTGCGGCTCGCGCGCGGGGCGCTCGTCGCCGGCGGCGCGCGGCCGTGCGTCCTCAACGCGGCGAACGAGGTGGCGGTCGCGGCGTTCCTCGCGGGGCGGATCGGCTTCCTTCAAATCGCCGCAATCGTCGCCGATATGCTCGACCGCTACGACCCGCCGCGTCCCGACACGCTCGACGCGGTGCTCGCCGTCGATGCCGAAGCGCGGGCGAGGGCGAGCGAGCGCGTTGAGGATTGCGTGCTTTGATCCAGTCTCCCGGCCTGCTGCTGACGATCGTCGCCTTCATCGGCGTGATCGGCCCGCTCGTGTTCGTCCATGAGATGGGGCATTACTGGGCAGGGCGGCTGTTCGGGGTCAGGATCGACGCCTTCTCCATCGGCTTCGGGCGCGAGATCGCGGGCTGGACCGATCGGCGCGGCACACGGTGGAGGCTCGCCTGGCTGCCCCTGGGCGGCTATGTCCGCTTCGCCGGCGATATGAACGCGGTGAGCCAGCCCTCCGCCGAGTGGCTGGCGCTCCCCGCCGACGAGCGCAACCGGACGTTCCAGGCCAAGCCCGTCTGGCAGCGCGCGATCATCGTGGCGGCGGGCCCGGCGGTGAACTTCCTGGCGGCGATCCTGATCCTGGCCGGCTTCGCGCTCGCCTATGGCGACAGCCGCACGCCCGCGGTCGCGAAGGGCGTGATGGCGAACAGCCCGGCCGCCAAGGCGGGGCTGCGCGCGGGTGACATGGTCACGGCGCTGAACGGCACGGCGGTGGGCACGTTCGACGACCTGGCCCGCTATGTGATGATCCGGCCCGGCGAGCGGGTCAGGATCGATTATCGGCGCGGCGCGCAGGCCCGATCGGCGGACGCGGTGATCGGCACCGACACGCTGCGCGACCGCTTCGGCAACACGGTCCAGCGCGGGCTGCTGGGGGTCGAGCGCGGGCCGGTGGTGATCCAGCCCGTCGGGGTCGCGGGCGCTCTGCCCATCGCGGTCCGGCAGACGGGCGAGCTGGTCGGCATGACCGTCGCGACCCTGGGGCAGATCGTCCGCGGCGAGCGGTCGGTCAGGGAGATGCGCGGGCCCGTGGGCATGGCGCGCGCGGCGGGCGAGCAGATCACGCTGGGCTGGAACGCATTCATCTTCCTGATCGCGCTGGTGTCGGTCAATCTGGGGTTCATCAACCTGCTGCCAGTCCCCGTGCTGGATGGTGGCCACCTGTTCTTCTACGCGATCGAGGCGGTCAGGCGGCGGCCGGTCGGACCGGAGATGCAGGAATGGGCCTATCGCGGCGGGCTGGCCGCGATGCTGATGCTCATGCTGACGGTCACGTTCAACGACCTGGGCGCGACGGGCCTGTGGCACAAGCTGGCCGGGTTGATCGGCTGACGCGGATCGGGCAGGGGCGGCGGCGCGCGATGGGGCCGCGTCTCGGTGAAGTATTCAGGGCGGTTGGGGTTTATTCGTGACGTTCAAAGCATCTTCCACGCCCACCCGCGGACTCGCGCTGCTGCTCGCCGGGACCATGCTGGCCGGCGTGCCGGTGGAGGCCTCCGCCCAGCGTCCCGGCGGACACCGTGGCGGCCCGGGTCGCGAGCGCCGGTTCGGCGGCCCGGCGCCCACGAGCGCGGAGGCGCTGCCCGCGCCCAACCCGGCGCCCGCGGCCCCCGTCACCGATCCCAACGCGAAGGTCATCAAATCGTTGCGCGTCGAGGGATCGCAGCGGATCGAGCCGGAGACGGTGCTGTCCTACACGCGCCTGCGCGTCGGCATCCCGTACACCGCCGAGACGCTGGACCAGGCGTTGAAGGACCTGCAGGCGTCCGACCTGTTCGCCGACTATACCATCGCGGGGGCGGTGACCGGCGACATCGTAGTCCGAGTGCGCGAGAACCCGATCATCAATCGCGTGATCTTCGAGGGCAACAAGGCGCTCAAGACCGACAAGATCGAGAAGGAGGTCAAGCTCAAGCCGCGCCAGATCTTCACCCGCTCCGCCGTGCGCGCGGACGTGGCGCGGATCATCGAGCTCTACCGCCGCCAGGGCCGCTTCGCCGCGGTGATCGAGCCCAAGCAGGTCAGCCTTGACCAGAACCGCGTCGATGTGGTGTTCGAGATCACGGAAGGCGCCAAGTCCAAGGTTCGCCAGATCAACATCATCGGCAACGAGGTGTTCTCCGACAGCAAGCTCAAGGCGCAGTTCGCGACCAAGGAGGCGCGCCTGATCCGTCTGCTGTCGTCGGGCACCAGCTATGACCAGGATCGGCTCAATTACGATCAGCAGAAGCTGCGGCAGTTCTACCTGACCGAGGGCTATGCCGATTTCCGCGTCATTTCCGCCGTCGCCGAGCTGACGCCGGACAAGAAGGACTTCATCATCACCTATGTGGTGGAGGAGGGAAAACGCTATCATTTCGGTGACATCACCGTGGACAGCGAGATCCGCGATTTCGACAACAAGAAGCTCGCGGCGACGCTGCCGGTCAAGTCGGGTACGTGGTACAACGCCAAGCAGGTCGAGGACTCGGTCGACCAGCTGAGCGAGTCCGCGGGGCTGTTCGGCTACGCCTTCACCGACGTGAACCCCGAGTTCATCCCGGACCGCGAGAAGTTGACGATGTCGCTCAACTTCCACATCGCGCAGGCGCAGCGAACCTATGTCGAGCGGGTCGAGGTCAACGGCAACACGCAGACGCAGGACAAGGTGGTGCGCCGCGAGATCAGGCTGGCCGAAGGCGATGCTTTCAACAGCTTCCAGGTCAAGCGGTCGCAGGACCGCATCAACAGCCTGGGGTATTTCCAGGACAAGTTCGAGATCAAGCAGACACCCGGTTCCGCGCCCGATCGCGTGGTGCTGGAGGCGAACGTCGAGGAGAAATCGACGGGCGAGCTGCAGCTGTCGGCGGGCTATTCCAGCCTGGAGCGGTTCATCATCCAGGCGAACATCACACAGCGCAATTTCCGCGGCAAGGGTCAGGAGTTGCGCGCGGGCGTGAACTATTCGAGCTATTCGAAGTCGATCGAGCTGGGCTTCACCGAGCCATATCTGTTCGACAAGAATATCGGCCTTGGTGTCGATGTGTTCCGGCGCGACTATAATTCCTTTAATCTGACGTCCTCTGGCGATCGCAACACGACGTACAAGCAGACCTCGACGGGTTTCCAGGTCCGTGTCGGCGTGCCCCTGACCGAATACTGGTCGCTGTCGGGCCGGTACGGCTTGTCCTATGATGAGGTCGGCCTCGACAAGGGCAGCTATTACACCGACCTGAACGGCGACGGATTGCGCGGCAACAGCCCCAACGACATCTGCGATCCGCTGCAGGCCGGGCGCTACCTGTGCGACTCGCTCGGCAATCGCTGGACGTCATCGGTCGGCTACTCGATCCTGAACGACAGCCTGAACAGCCGCCTGCGCCCGACGGCCGGGTCGCGCTTCACCTTCGGCCAGGACTTCGCGGGGCTGGGCGGTGACGTGAAATACGTTCGCACGCGGGCCGACTTCGCCAAGTACAAGAATATCGGTGGCGGCTTCATCGCGTCGGTAAATCTGGAAGGGGCGTGGATCAAGTCGCTGGAATCGAGCCGCGGCCCGGGCATCGACAAGGTTCGCATCACCGACCGCTTCTACCTGGGCGAGCCGCAGTTCCGCGGCTTTGACATCCGCGGCGTCGGCCCGCGCATCATCCGCACTTACTATCAGACGGACACGACCACCGGCGCGCAGACGCTCAATACCGACAAGAACCAGATCATCGACGACGCGCTGGGCGGCAAGGCCTATTACCTCGGCCGCCTGGAGCTGGAGCTGCCGCTCGGGTCCGGCGCCCGCGAGCTGGGCCTGAGACCTTCCATATATCTTCAGGCGGGCAGCCTGTTCGGGATCAAGCAGCCGCAGCCGACGGCGGTCTTCCCCGTCGTCAACGGCATCGTGCAGCCGATCATCACCAACCTGAAGGATCCGGCGACCGGCAACCAGCTTTACCAGGTGCCGACGACGCTGGACGCCAATGGCGCGGCGCTCTACACGGGTGCCGGCAGCTACACGCCCTGCCTGTCGGGCTATTCGGCCGACGGCACGCTCGCCAGCTGCACGGGCGCCTCGCCCAACACGGTCGCCACCTCATCGCAGGCGCCGTTCCAGGAACAGTTCCTCGGCGACTCGGCCAGGCCGCGCGTCACCGTCGGCTTCGGGGTGAACTGGAACTCCCCCTTCGGGCCGCTGCGCATCGACGTGGCCAAGGCCCTTCTGTCTCAACCCGGTGACGACAAGAAGCTCATCACCTTCAACGTAGGAACGCAGTTCTGATGAACACGCTCAACAAGCTGATGCTCGCCGCCGCGCTGGTCGCGCCGGCCGCCGCCCACGCCCAGGCCGTCGCGGTCGCCGATCCGCAGGGCGCGATCGCCAACACCAAGGCCTGGGCCGCCGCGCGCGGTCAGATCGGCACGACCTACAAGGCGCAGCTCGACCAGGCCGACGCCCGTTCCAAGGCGATCCAGGCGGAGCTGCAGCCGCAGGTGAACGCCTTCAACGCCGCGCGTGCGGCGCCGAATGCCAACCAGGCGTCGCTGCAGACGCAGGCGAACGCCATCCAGGCGCGCGAGCAGGCCGGTCAGGCGGAGATCAACCGCATCACGCTGCCGGCGCAGCGCGCGCAGGCCTATGCCCTGGAGCAGATCCAGGCGAAGCTGAACGACGCGGTGCAGAACGCGATGCGCACGCGCAACGTCACGCTGCTGGTCAGCCCGCAGGCGGTGCGGGCCGCGCAGCCCGCGTCCGACCTGACGCCCGCGATCACCGCCGAGCTCGACCGGCTGGTGCCGACCGTCAGCACCGCGGTGCCGGCCAACTGGCAGCC
>CAXTWJ010000169.1:2367-5983 GCA_964247925.1 uncultured Sphingomonas sp. | reverse complement strand
GGCCTGCGAATCGGCGTGGTCCACAATGTCCGCGCGCGCCACAACATTGATCGGCCGGTGATCGGGTTCATCGACCGAACCGAGTTCGCCGCGCCACGGTCGCCCCAGGAGCTGGACGACGTGCTCGCCGGCGGGCTGGCGCGCGGGCGCGTGCTCCTGCTGGAAGGCAGCCCGGGCACGGGCAAGACCACCATCGCGACGCAGTTCCTGCTGACGGGCGTGGCGGCGGGCGAGCGCGTGCTCTACATCACCCTGTCGGAGACCGACGACGAGCTGCGCGCGGGCGCGGCCTCGCACGGCTGGTCGCTGGACGGCGTGGAGGTGTTCGAGCTGATCCCGCCCGAGAACCTGCTCGACGAGGACCAGCAGCAGAGCCTGCTCTATTCCTCCGACCTGGAGCTGGGCGAGACGACGCGGCGCATCTTCGAGGCGTTCGAGCGCACCCGCCCGAGCCGCGTCGTGCTGGATTCAATGTCGGAGATCCGCCTGCTCGCGGGCGGCTCGTTGCGCTATCGGCGCCAGGTGCTGGCGCTCAAGCATTACTTCGCCCGGCAGGCCGCGACGGTGCTGATGCTCGACGACATGACCACCGACGATCGCGACAAGACCGTTCACTCGATCGCGCATGGCGTGATCCGGCTGGAGGAGCTGGCGCCCGACTATGGCGCCGACCGCCGGCGGATGCGGGTGCTCAAATATCGCGGCACGCGCTTTCGCGGCGGCTATCACGACATGGCGATCCAGACCGGGGGCACGCGCATCTTTCCCCGCCTGGTGTCGGGCGAGCACCGCACCGCGTTCACGCGCGACGTCCTGCCCTCCGCCTCGCCCGAGCTGAACGCGCTGCTCGGCGGCGGTGTCGATCGCGGGTCGAGCGTGCTGGTGCTGGGGCCGTCGGGCACCGGCAAATCGACGCTGACGCTCACCTTCGTCGCCAACGCGATCGCGCGCGGCGAGCGGGCGGCGCTGTTCATCTTCGACGAGGAGGAGGGGCTGCTGATCGAGCGTGCCAAGGGGCTGGGCTTCGACCTGCAGGGCATGATCGACTCCGACCTCCTGACGCTGAGCCAGGTCGATGCCGCCGAGCTGACGCCGGGCGAGTTCGCCGAAAAGGTCCGCGCCTGCGTCGAGACCCATGGCGCGCGCACGGTCGTGATCGACAGCCTCAACGGTTACCAGGCCGCGATGCCGGGCGAGGGCGCGCTGGTGCTCCATATGCACGAGCTGCTGCAATATCTGAACCGTCAGGGGGCGACGACCTTCCTGACGGTCGCGCAGCACGGGCTGGTCGGTGACATGCGGTCGCCGGTTGATGTCACCTACCTCGCCGACACGGTCATCCTGCTGCGCTATTTCGAGGCGCTGGGCCGGGTCCGGCGCGCGGTGTCGGTGGTCAAGAAACGCACCGGCCGGCACGAGAACACGATCCGCGAATATCAGATCGACGAGCGCGGCGTCACGCTGGGCGAGCCGCTGACCGCGTTCCAGGGCGTGCTGCGCGGCGTCCCCACGCTCGTCGGCGAGGGCGGAAAGCTGCTCGAGCGCGCGCGGTGAGCGAAGCGCCGGCGGCCGAACGCGCGCTGCTGCTCGCCCCGCGCGGGCGCGACGCGGCGGTGGCGGCCACGATGCTGGCGGAGGCCGGGATGGTGGCGGAGGCGTGCCCGTCGCTGCCGGCGCTGGTGGAGGCGCTGGCCGATGGCGCCGGCTTCGTGCTGGTGACGGAAGAGGCGCTGACGACCGCCAACGCACAGCCGCTCTCCGCCTGGCTGGCGACGCAGCCCGAATGGTCCGACCTGCCCTTCATCCTGCTGACCACGCGCGGCGGCGGGCTGGAGCGCAATCCCGCCGCGGGGCGCTACCTCGACCTGCTCGGCAACGTCACCTTCCTGGAACGCCCCTTCCACCCCACGACCCTGGTCAGCCTCGCGCGCGCGGCGCTGCGCGGGCGACGGCGACAGTATGAGGCGCGTGCGCGGCTGGACGAGCTCCGCCGCGGCGCCGAACGCTATCGGCTGCTGTTCGAGTCGATCGAGGCGGGCTTCTGCGTGATCGAATTGCTGTTCGACGACGCGGGCGAGCCCCGCGACTATCGGTTCGTCGAGGCCAACCCCGCCTTTGTCCGCCAGACGGGCCTTCACGATCCGGTCGGCCGTACCATCCGTGACCTGGTCGGCGATCCCGAAGGCCAGTGGATCGGGCTGTACGCGCGGGTGGCACGGACCGGCGAGCCGGTTCGCCTCGAAAGCCGGGCGGCGGCGCTCGGCCGCTGGTTCGACGTCAACGCCTTTCGCGTCGGCGAGCCAGGCGCGCACCGGGTCGGCATCCTGTTCAACGACATCGACGAACGCCGCCGCGTGGAGGAGGAGCTGCGCGAGCTGACCGCCTCGCTGGAACAGCGGGTGGAGCTGGCCGCCGCCGAGCGCCAGGCGACGCTGGCGCAGCTGCACGAGGCGCAGAAGCTGGAAACGCTGGGCCAGCTGACCGGCGGCGTCGCGCACGACTTCAACAACCTGCTGACGCCCATCACCGGCGTGCTCGACCTGCTGCACCGCCGGTACGGCGCCGACGACCCGCGTGCCGACCGGCTGATCGGCGGCGCGCTGCAATCGGCGGAGCGCGCGAAGACGCTGGTGCAGCGATTGCTCGGCTTCGCGCGGCGCCAGGCGCTGCAGACGCAGGCGGTCGATCTGGGGGCGTTGCTGGAGGGGATGCGCGACCTGATCGCGAGCTCGATCGGGCCGGGGGTGGAACTGCACCTGCGGCCCCAAGCGTCGCTGTCGCCCGCGCTGGCGGACCCCAACCAGCTGGAGCTCGCCGTCCTGAACCTGTGCGTCAACGCGCGCGACGCGATGCCGGCGGGTGGCGTCCTCACGGTCCTGGCCGAGCCCGCGACGCTCGGCCCGGGGGACGTGTCGGGCGTGACGCCGGGGCTGTATGTCCGCCTGTCGGTGATCGACACCGGCACCGGCATGGACGGGGCCACGCTGGCGCGCGCGGTGGAGCCCTTCTACTCGACCAAGGAGGTCGGCAAGGGCACCGGGCTGGGCCTCTCCATGGTCCACGGCCTCGCCTCGCAGCTGGGCGGCGGGTTCCGGCTGTCGAGCGCGCCGGGCCAGGGCACGCGGGTCGATCTGCTGCTGCCGGTCGCGGGCGAGGCGGCGAGCCAGCTGCGCTGGCGCGCGGCCGACGCCACGACGGGGGCCTGCGCGCCCGTGTCCGTGCTGCTGGTCGATGACGAGCCGCTGGTCCGGGTCGCGACCGCCGAGATGCTGCGCGAGATGGGGCATCGCGTGGTGGAGGCCGACGGTGGGTCGGAGGCGCTGGCGCTGCTGCCCGACCCCGCCATCGACATCGTCGTCACCGATTACATGATGCCGCGGATGGACGGTGCCGCGCTGGCGACGCGGGTGCGCGAGGTGGCGCCGGCGCTGCCCGTGCTGCTCATCACCGGCTACACCGGCACCGCCGTGACCGCGCCCGATCTGCCGCGCCTCGACAAGCCGTTCCGCCGCGCCGACCTGCAGCACGCGATCGAGCAGGTGCTGGAGCGGGAGGTGGTGACGGCATGATCCTCCCCCGCAAGGGGGAGGTGGCCCCGAAGGGGTCGGAGGGGGAG
>CAXTWJ010000169.1:0-2357 GCA_964247925.1 uncultured Sphingomonas sp. | reverse complement strand
CCGCGCCGGCCGCCCCCCCGCCCGCCCCCCCGGTCGCCCGCCCCCCCCCCGGGCGCGCTGGCGCGTCACCAGATCCGCACCCGATCCGCCGGCGCGACATACTGTTTCTGGTCGGGCGTGATCTTCCACGCCGCGTACCAGGCGTCCACGTTGCGTAGCGGGTTGATCGCCCTGATCTGCCCCGGCGAGTGCGGATCGCTGACCAGCTGCTGACGCAGCGCCTCCGGGCGGAACAGCGTGCGCCACACCTGGCCCCAGCCCAGGAAGAAGCGCTGGTCGCCGGTGAAGCCGTCGATCACCGGCGCCTTCCTGCCGCCGAGCGAGGCATGATAGGCGTCCAGCGAGATCAGCACGCCGCCCAGATCGGCGATGTTCTCGCCCATCGAGGCCTGGCCGTTGATGTGGATGCCGGGCAGCCCGTCGAAGCTGTATGCCTCGTACTGCGCGCCGTAGCGCGTCGCCTGCGCCTCGAACTTCGCCGCGTCCTCGGCCGTCCACCAGTCGCGCAGCACGCCGTGGCCGTCCGACTTCCTGCCCTGATCGTCGAAGCCGTGCGTGATCTCATGCCCGATCACGCCGCCGATGCCGCCATAGTTGACCGCGTCATCGGCCTTGGGGTCGAAAAAGGGCGGCTGCAGGATCGCGGCCGGGAACACGATCTCGTTCTTGACCGAGTTGTAATAGGCGTTGACCGTCTGCGGCGTCATGCCCCACTCGGTCTTGTCCACCGGCTTGCCCAGTCGCACGCGGCGGTAGTCCCACTCGAAGCGGCTCGCGGCCTCGGCATTGCCGACCAGGTCGCCGGGCCTGACCGACAGGCCGGTATAGTCGCGCCACTTGCTCGGATAGCCGACCTTGACGTTGAACTGGGCGAGCTTGTCCAATGCCTGCGTCTTGGTCGCCGGGCTCATCCAGGCGAGATTGCGGATGCGCCCGCCCAGCGCGGTGCGCAGGTTGCCGACGAGCACGTCCATCTTCGCCTTGGACTCGGGCGGGAAATACAGCTGCACGTAATCGCGCCCGATGCCCTCGCCGATGCCACCTTCCGCGAACGCCACCGCGCGTTTCCACCGCTCGCGCTGCTGCGGCTGCCCGTTCAGGAACTTCGAGCGGAACTCGAATTGTGCATCGACGAACCGCTTCGACAGCAGCGGCGCGATGTCGTCCGTCATGCGGAACGCCTCCCACGCCTTCAGGGTCGGCAGGTCGGTCTCGGCGAAGATGCCCGCGAGCTTCGGGATGGCGGTGTTCTGCGCCACGATCACCTGCTCGCCCTGGCCGAGGCCGGCGGCGGGCCAGAACACGTCCCAGCCGAAGCCGGGCGCCGCCGCCTTGAGCTGGTCGCGCGACATCAGGTTGTACGTCTTGTCGCGATCGCGGCTCTGCGCGCGCGTCCAGTGCGCCTCAGCGATCCGCGTCTCCATCGCGACCACCCTGTCGGCCGCGCCCGCCGGATCGGGCCAGCCCGCCATGGTCAGCATCTGCGCGACATATTGCCGGTAGCGCGCGACCTGGGGCGCGAACTTGGCGTCGAGATACAGGTCGCGGTCGCCCAGCCCCAGCCCCGACTGGCGCAGGTAGAGCGCATAGACGTCGGGGTTCTTGGCATCGTCGCTGACGCCACCGCCGAAGAAGCTGCCGCCGAAGCCGCCGAGCGACCGGCCCATCAGCCGCGCCATGTCGTCCTTGGTCGCCACCGCCCTGACCGCCGCGAGCCGCTGGGTCAGCGGCTGCGCGTCCAGCTTCTCGGCCGTCGCCTCGTCCATGAAGCCGGTGAACATCACGGCCGCCTTCATCCGGTCGGGATGCGCGGTGTCGGTCGGGCTGTAGGAGGACAGGAGCGACCGGAGCCGCTGCTCCGACAGGTCGCGCAGCACGGCGAACGCGCCATAGGAGGAGCGGTCGGCGGGAATGGGCGTGGCTTTCGCCCAAGCGCCGTTGACGAAGGTGAACCAGTCGTCACCGGGCCGGGCGGCGCGGTCCATGCCGCTCTCGTCGAATCCCCAACGCCCATAGCCGGTCGCCGCGGGGCTCGCGCTGGCGCTGGCGGACGCCTGCTCCGCCTGCGACAGGGCGGGCGCGGCGACCACGACGGCGAGCAGGGAGGCGGCGAGTAGCAGGCGCTTGGTCATCGGCGAGATATCCCCTTGGTGACGCGAGCTTTTCGGCGCGCCCGCTGGCAGGGGGTGCCATGCTCGTCCGACGCACGCAAGCCGCGCGGTCAGGCGGGGCCGAGCGCGCCGGTGGCGACCACCGGCCCGGTCGGCGTCGCCCTTGGTGAGCCGCCGGCCGGCTCGACGGAGATCGCCAGCGTCGCGCCCGACGTCAGATAGCCTGCCATCGCCGGGGTCAGCGCC
>CAXTWJ010000168.1:5815-6089 GCA_964247925.1 uncultured Sphingomonas sp. | reverse complement strand
GAGCGGCCTGTAGCCGTTCTCCTCGGCCCAGGCGCAGAACAGCGCCCAATCCGATTTGTCGGCGCGCAGCGGCGCGTCGGCCGATGCGCGCCCGACGAAGCTGTCGACGCGCGCGCGATCGTCAGGTGCGAGTTCGGGGATGAGCGGTTGGAGAGCGTCGACCTGATCCCCGACCACCAGCGCCCCAGCCACGATCGCATTCAGGTTCTCCGTTGCCACGTCGTCGTGCGCGGCCGCGCCGTTTCCCCCGACCCCGGCTTGATGTGCGCCTGCG
>CAXTWJ010000168.1:3969-5805 GCA_964247925.1 uncultured Sphingomonas sp. | reverse complement strand
CTTCATACCCGTCCGGTCGCGCGTCGCTCGCCATCGTCCGGACGCTAGCCTGAACCCCCTTCCCGCGCCATAATCTTTTTAGCAGGAACACCAATTATCGCTAATTAGAGGCATGGATCGATTGGTTTAGCGTGCCACTTTTTAGCTTGACGTCATACCGGCTTTTTTGTGGTACACGGTGCCGCTTAGCACACGTTGGAAGCGAGCCGGTTCAATGACGCTGCAAGTTACGATCACGCCGAACGGTCGGATGAGCCTACCAGCGGCCATCCGCAAGCGTTTGGGTCTTGAAGGCGGCGGCGCGGTACTGGTCGAGGAAACGGCAGATGGCGTCGTTCTGCGCACCGTCGACCAAGCCGTGGCGCGCGCTCAGGCGATTGCAAAGAAATATGCAGGGCAGCCCGAGGCATCGGTAGACGCGTTCCTCGCCAACCGGCGCGCGGCGAGCGGCGAGTGACCGCTAGCGTGCTTGACGCCTCGGCGGTGATCGCGCTGCTCAAGGGAGAGCGCGGCGCCAGCAAGGTCGCCGCGGTGGTCGCGGGTGCAAGCGTCGGCGTCTTCAACCAAGCGGAGGTGGTCAGCCACTTCGTCCACCTCGGCGCGCCAAAGGAGGAAATAAGGACGATGCTGGGGGCGCTGCCGTACACGATCGTCGCCGCTGACGAGGCGCTCGGCTGGGACGCCGGACTGCTCCGCGCGGCGACGGCGGAGGCCGGACTATCGCTAGGCGACCGCTTCTGCCTCGCGCTCGCCCGCCGCCTCGACGTGCCCGCCTATACGGCCGACCGCGCCTGGAGGGAGGTCGCGTCGGCTGTGGGCGTCAAGGTTGTGGCGATCCGCTGATGGCACCTTCGGTCCGGGAAGCACCGCTGACCGCCGGCGCCGCCTGGCACCGGTGGGACCCGCACGTCCACGCGCCCGGCACGAAGCTCAACGACCAGTTCGGCGGTGCCGGCTCGTGGGGGGATTATCTCGGCCGGCTCGAGCAGGCGACGCCGGTGCTCCGCGCGATCGGGGTCACGGACTATTATAGCCTCGACTGCTATGAGCGGCTGCAGTCCGAGAAGGCGCTCGGGCGGCTGCCCGACTGCGCGCTTCTGTTCCCCAACATCGAAATGCGCCTGGGCGTGGGCACGCTGCGCAGCGCCTTCGTCAACCTCCACCTGCTGGTCAGCCCCGAGGACGCCGACCATGTCGCGCAGCTCAAGCGCTTCCTCGCCCGACTTACCTTCCGCGTTAGAGACGAGCCCTACGCATGCACGCCCGACGATCTCGTCGCGCTCGGCCGCCGCTCCGATCCCGCCATCGTCGACGACGGTGCCGCGCTGGCCGAAGGCTCGCGGCAGTTCAAGCTATCGCTCGACCAACTGCGCGACGCCTATCGCGACAGCGCCTGGGCGCAGGAGAACATCTTGATCGCGGTCGCCGGCAGCAGCACCGATGGGACCGCAGGGCTGCAGGACCCGGCGGACAAGAGCCTCCGCCAGGAGATCGAGCGCTTCGCGCACATCATCTTCGCCAGCACGCCGAGCCAGCGCAACTATTGGCTCGGCAAGAGGACATCCGAGGCGGACATCGTCGATCGCTACGGCGCGCTCAAGCCGTGCCTGCACGGCAGCGACGCGCACAGCCTCGACAAGGTCGCCGCGCCCGCGCTCGACCGGTTTACCTGGATCAAGGGCGGCCCGCACTTCGATGCGCTTCGCCAAGCCCAGATCGAGCCGGCCGGGCGCGCCTGGATCGGCGCCGCCCCGCCCGCGCACGCCGGCTCCTCCCAGGTGCTCGCGCGCGTCGAGCTGACCGAAGCGCCCTGGGCGCGGCCGCCGGCCGTGCCGC
>CAXTWJ010000168.1:0-3959 GCA_964247925.1 uncultured Sphingomonas sp. | reverse complement strand
GCTCAAGCGCTTCAACAGCTGCGGTTGAGCGTGCGCCCCCGCACGCCGGCCCGCCCCCGGTGCGCGCGCGCGCCGCGCGGACCGAAGCGCCCTGGGCGCGGACGCCGGCCTTGCCGCTCAATCCCGGGCTGGTCGCCATCATCGGCGCGCGCGGATCAGGCAAGACCGCGCTCGCCGACGCGATTGCGCACGGCTGCGACGCCACCGGCGAACAGCCCGATCCCATGTCGTTCCTCGCGCGGGCCCGGCCGTTGCTCGCCGGCAGCGGGGTGCGGCTAACCTGGGGTGACGGTGGCGTCGACGCGCGCGCGCTCGACGGTAGCGATGGTGGTGATGCATCGGACTACCCGAAGGCGCGCTACCTCTCGCAGCAGTTCGTCGATGCGCTCTGCTCGGCCGATGGCATGACCGACGCCCTGCTCGCCGAGGTCGAACGGGTGGTGTTCGACGCGCACGGTCCCGACACGCGGGACGGGGCAGTCGATTTCGCGGAGCTGCTCGAGGCGCGCGTGAGCCGCCACCGCCTTGCCCGCGAACGCGAAGAGGAGGCCTTGGTCAACCTGTCCGACCGGATCGGCGGCGAGATCGAGAAGACCAAGGCGGTCGCAGGCCTCACCAAGCAGGTCGATGACAAGCGGCAGCTCGTCGCCCGCTACACCGCCGACCGCGGCCGTCTGGTCTCGAAGGGCAGCGAGACGCGCGCCCTGCGCCTCACGGACGTAGCAGCCGCGGCCGAAAAGGTAGCTGGTAACGTCCGCTGGTTCGTCAATCGCGAGGCAGCGCTGCTCACGCTGCGTGACGAGGTTGGCGACCTGCGCACCAACCGCGCACCGGCGACGCTTCGGGCGACGAAGGAGCGCCACCGCGCGAGCCGGATCGAGGAGAAGGACTGGGCGGCGTTCCTGCTGGACTATGAGGGCGACGTCGATCCGTTCATCGCCGAGCAGATCGAGAAGGCGAAAGCGGGCGCTGCCGGCTGGCGTGGCAAGCCGGTACCACCGGCGTCGGACCCTGCGGCGCCGTTGGTGGCCGACGATGCCGACCTCACCAAGCAGACCGAGGCGCGGCTCGATGCCGAAGTCGCTCGGCTGACCAAGCTGGTCGCGTTGGACGCCGATACCCAGAAGCGGTTCGCTGCCCTCACCCAGCGGATTGCGGCCGAGAACGTCGACCTCCAGAAGCTGACCGATCGGCTGACTGACTATCAAGGTGCAAGGGAGCGTATCCCTGAGCTGCTGCGCGACCGGGAGGATGGCTACGCGCGAGTGTTCAACTTCATCCTTGCCGAGGAGCAGGTCCTGCGCGACCTCTACGCGCCGATCCGGGTAACCCTCGACGCCGAGCAGGGGACGTTGTCCAAACTGTCGTTTAGCGTGCGCCGGTTGGTCGACGTCCGTCGCTGGGCGGTCGCGGGCGAGCGGCTGCTCGATCTTCGGCACGCAGGGGTGTTCAAGGGAGCAGGCTCGATCGCGGTGCGCGCGGAAGACGCGCTCGCGCCGGCCTGGCGCAGCGGCGACGCGGCCGCGGTCACCGCCGCCATGGTCACCTTCAGGCAAGAGAACCAGGACGAGCTGCTCGAGGCGGCGGGCGTTCCCAAGGGCAACCCTGCCGACTACCGCACCTGGCTGAAGAGCTTCGCCAAGTGGCTCTACAGCACCGACCACATCCAGGTGCGCTACAGCGTCGACTATGACGGCACCGATATCCGCAGCCTGTCGCCCGGTACACGCGGGATCGTGCTGCTGCTCCTCTATCTCGCGCTCGACACCGACGACGACCGCCCGCTCGTGATCGATCAGCCGGAGGAGAACCTCGATCCCAAGTCGATCTACGACGAACTGGTGCGGCTGTTCGTCGCCGCGAAGGCGAAGCGTCAGGTGATCATGGTCACGCACAACGCCAATCTGGTCGTCAACACCGACGCCGATCAGGTGATCGTGGCCAGCGCCGGGCCACGTGAGGCCGGTGGCCTGCCGACGATTAGCTACGTCTCAGGCGGGCTTGAGGACGCAATTATCCGCGAGCGCGTGTGCGAGATCCTCGAGGGCGGCGAGCAGGCGTTCCGCGAGCGTGCACGGCGCCTCCGCGTCAGATTTCGGCAATGACGCCGGAAGCTCCGGCGACAATCGGTGACGTCACCACGTAAATGGCATGCGGCCCCGCCGGCGGTCGACCGAGCGTGTGGAGCGCGGCGAGGTAGCGATGCCGCTGGTGACCCTTCGACGATCACGGACCGAACTTCGGTGTGAAGCTCGCCCTCGTTGCGGACGCCATCCGGCGTCGCGAGGACGATCATCGGATAGTCCCAGGTCCCGATGTCGAGCGCCTTCGCAGTATCATGGCGGTCGTCCCCACCGCGGCGCTGGAAAGTCGCGTAGTCAAAGGCCGCATCGAGCTCCCCGCCCCAGGCACGGAAGACCTGGGCGAGCATCGCCTCGCCCGTCATGATGACCTGCCGCCAGCACAGCGTATCGAGCGGGAGGAAGCGGAACGGCGATGCAGTCCAACGTCGGTGAATCCACTGTTCGCAGTGGCGCGACGGCAGGTGGCCGAGTTCGCCCTCGACCCGCGCCCACCATCTGTCGAACGACTACTTGACGAAGCGCTCGCCGTGGCCCTCCGGCATCAGGTGGGCGGGCCACGCCGTATCGCGGCCGATGTCGAGATCGAACGGCGGCCGCTCACCTCGCAAAGTGCCTGGCGAAATAGTCGATCATTTCGGATGCCTGCGTGTCCGCCCGAAACTCGCGTTGCCTTTTGAAATCGAGATCGGGGACCAGGTGGATGAATTGCTCGGGCGCGTAGACCGGCATGAGCTTATTCGGATCAAGCTCGCCCGTGCGATGGCCGATCATCAGGTTGGCAGCATCGAGCGCCGCACCGACCATGATGTCGGCCACCTGCACCGCAGGGCTCGCTTTAGGGTCGATCTGGACGACGTCGATCAACTTGAGCGGGAATTTAAAGCTGGCGATCTTCGATTGCCGAAGTTCGATCCCACCCTCGTGATCGATGTAGCGGGCCGGAGCCGATATAGCGCTGCCCTGCCGCTTCAGGCGCGATCATCGCCCGGTAATGAATGTCGCCTAGGTCGCGATCGTTCTCCGATCCACCGATTGTCGGGACTAAACTCCGGAGGGGGTAACATCGCGTTTCGTTAATCGGATGGCGCAGGTACGGTGAACGCATTCAGCATCACGCAAGTCGCGCTGTATGCCGCCGCCAGAAACGCTAGGGCGACTACGCCTTCCCGGCCGAAAGCCCGTTCCGCTTCGGCGTACGTCGCGTCGCTGACGACCCGCTCACGCGCCAGCTCAATTGTGAAAAGCTGCGCGGTCTGTTCCTCTGGGCTGATTCGATCGCAGAGCTTCCCCGCGACGAGCGCCGCCACGATCTCGGGTGAGAAGCCGACACGTGCTGCAACCGCACGATGTGCGTAGAGTTCGTAAGCCGATGCCCAGACCGCTCCGATCGAGAGGATCACGACCTCCCGCACCCGCGCCGAGAGTGGCGTCGCCTGCTCCTCGGCCTCGTGGAAGTCGATGAACCCGCCGCTGATGCCGGGTGCGTAGAGGAAGGCGTTAAACGGACCGATCAACTCGCCGCTATCGATCTTGCTGGTGAATGGCGACGCCTGACCCAGCCGCCCCGCGACGAGGCGGTCGTACAGCGCGCGGGCGGCGGGCTGGAGGCTCGCCGGAGGTAACAGCGGCAGACGCCCGCTCAGGTCGCCGGCGTCCATCACCCTTGCCCCTTCATGCGGGTATCGAAACCCGTCGTCGGATCGACCGTCCGGCCATAGGCCCACCAATTCTCCCATGGAACTTCGGTGATCGCCATGAGCAGATCCTGACGACGAAGCCCGGAACGCTTCGTCACTTCGTCGGCCACTGCCTCGAAGAAGCGCTCCTTCATGTCCTTGGGCCGCGTGTTGAAGAAGAAGTGGATGAACATCATGT
>CAXTWJ010000167.1:3496-6127 GCA_964247925.1 uncultured Sphingomonas sp. | reverse complement strand
GCGTCGGCGCGGCCGGCATCATCGGTTCCAGCGGCGCGTTTATATCACCCGACAGCGGCGGCAGCGCGGCGTTAAACTCCGGGTCCGGGACGATCGGGCCGTCGGCGGTCACGGGCGTGGCACCCGAAGTCGATGTGGGCGTCGGCGTCGCGGCGGGCTTTGGCGCGTCGGGCCCGCGCGCCTTGCCCGTGCCGGGCTTGTTGAATTGCGCGAGCGCGGGAGTCCCCGCGAGCAGCGCGATGGCCAGCCAGTAATGACGACGACTCAGAACCGGCACGGACGCGCAAACCCCTCTTCGCTGCGACGCCACATGGGGTTCGCCGTCAGCGATCCCCCTACGCCGGAAAGGCCGAACGGTTCCACCGTTTCCCCTCACCCCTTCATCTGCTGCGCCACCGTGCGGCGCAGCGCGGGACCATAGGGCGGCTTCATGCCCGCCAGCTTCGCCACATCGACGCGCGCCTGCCGGAGCACCGCGCGCGCATGGCTGAAGGTGCGGAAACCGTCGAGGCCGTGATACGACCCCATGCCGGATGGGCCGACCCCGCCGAACGGCAGGTCCTCGACCGCGTTGTGGAACAGCACGTCATTGAGCGTCACGCCGCCCGAGATCGTGCGGTCCAGCACGCGGCGCCCCTCGCCCTCGTCACCGAAATGGTAGAGCCCCAGCGGCCGGTCGTGCCGGTTCACCTGCGCGATCGCATCGTCGATGCCTTCGTAAGTGACGATCGGCAGCACGGGGCCGAAGATCTCCTCCTGCATCAGCGTCATCTCGTCCGTCACGTTCCGCACGATGTGCAGTGGCATCTTGCGGCTGTTGGAGCTCGCGAAGTCCTCGTTGGCCGGGTTCACCACCTCGACGGTGGCGCCCTTGGCGCGCGCGTCCTCGACCCAGTCGGTCAGGCGTTGATGATGCCGGTCGTTGATGACGGCCGTGTAATCGGGGTTGGCGAGCAGCGTCGGGTACATCGCCGTCGCGGCGCTGCGGATGCTGTCGGCGATCGCCGCCTCCTGCGCGGCGGGCGCCAGCACATAGTCCGGCGCGAGGCAGATCTGCCCGGCGTTGAGCATCTTCCCGATCGCGATCCGCTCGCCCGCCTGGGCCAGGTTGGCGCCGGTGCCCACGATCGCGGGCGACTTGCCGCCCAGCTCCAGCGTGACGGGCATCAGGTTGTCGGCCGCTGCGTGCAGGATGTGCCGGCCGATCCCGGTCGCGCCGGTGAACAGCAGGTGATCGAACGGCAGCGCCGCGAAGGCCTTGCCGACGTCCGACCCGCCCGACACGAAGGCGAGCTCGTCGGGCTCGAAATAGCGTAGCACCAGTTCGGCGAACAGCGCGGCCGTCGCGGGCGTGAACTCGGACGTCTTGACCATCACCCGGTTGCCCGCCGCGAAGGCACCGGCGACCGGACCCATCACCAGATTGACCGGGAAGTTCCATGGCGCGATCACGCCGACCACGCCCTTGGGGCCATATTCGACGCGCGCGCGGACCCCCAGCAGCCCCAGCGGGAACTGGACGGGGCGCTTCTCCGGCCTGGCCCAGCGGGCAAGGTGCTTCGAGGCGTGGGTGAGCGCCGCGACCGCCGGGCCGATGTCGGTGAACATGGACTGGTCGCGGCTGCGATGGCCGAAGTCCTCCGACAGCGCGTCGCAGAAGCGGTCGGCATGGTCGCGCACCATCGCCGCGGCGCGCCGGAGCCGGTCGCGCCGGGTCTCCAGCGTCACCGGCAGCTCGGCGGTAAAGGCCGCACGCTGCTGTTCCAGGATGTCCCTCATTTCGTCCCCTCCGCGCATCCGATCAGTCCCGCGATCGGGACCAGCAGCTGATCCTGCCCCGCCCGCTCGATCGTCAGCAACCCGCTCGGCACGCGCGCGCCGCCAACCAGCGCCGGGTCTGGCACGACGTTCAGCTCCAGCGTCGCGCCAAACCCGCCATTCGCGAAGGTGGTGGACGCGGGCAGGCCCAGCACCGTCTCGCCCGTCGCGGCCGTGCGCGTCAGGTCGATCGGCTTGCCGTCCAGCTGCACGCGCAGCGACGCTGGCATGGCGCCCGCCACCGCGACCAGCTCGCGGGTTGAGACGTTCCACAGAAAGGCCGCGCACCCCGTCTTGGGCAGCTGCTGCGGCGCGAGCGTGCCAAGTAATGCCTGGAGGAACAGGGCGGCGATCATGACCGTGACGCTACCATGGTGAGCCAGGCGGGGTAAGCCGCGATGGCGAGCAGCGCGCCGAGCGGCAGCGCGTCCGTGCGCGCCATCGCCCTGCCGCCCACCCGCCGCACCAGCACAACCCCGAGCCCGACCAGTCCGGCGACCAGCATCACGGGCGCGAGCAGGGGCCAGCCGAGCCACAGGCCGATCGCGCCGAACAGCTTGGGGTCACCCCCGCCCAGCCCGGCGCGACCGCGCCAGCGGCGATAGCCCGCCGCGACGAGCCAGAGCAGCCCGAAGCCGGCGACGCCGCCGATCAGCCGCTCCCTCCAGTCAGGCGCGAAGCCGAGCGCGGCGCTTGCCAGCCCGCCCAGCGCCAGCGGGCCGGTCAGCGCATCGGGAAGCCAGAAGCTGCGCAGATCCAGCGCCGCCAACGCGAGCAGCAGCCACCCGAACGCGGCGCCCGCGACGCCCTCCC
>CAXTWJ010000167.1:0-3486 GCA_964247925.1 uncultured Sphingomonas sp. | reverse complement strand
GCGCGCCGACCAGCGCGCCCGCAAGTTCGATCAGAGGATGAAGGGAGGAGATCGCCTCCCCGCAGCGGCGGCATCGCCCGCGCTGCACCGCCCAGCTGACCAGCGGCACCAGCTCCGCCGCGCGCAGGGTAGCGTCACAGCCGTCGCACCGCGACCGACCCCGCGCCACCGACTCGCCCGCGGGCCAGCGGATCACCAAGGCGGCGATGAAGCTTCCGAAGACGGCGCCCAGCACGCCCAGGCCGATGGCCCACCAGATCGGGTCAGTCCACATCCTTGTCGCGGATCAGGTAGCGGTACACGCCCAGCAGGTCGATGCCGAGCAGCACCACGTTCTGCGTTCCCAGCGCCCAGTCGCGCATCAGCGCCGCGCCGGTCATCCACGCCACCGCCGACAGGCAGAACAGGATCATCGCATAGCCGGTGTCGCGCTTGCCCCAGTCGAGCGACACCACCGCCGCCGCGATCATGCCGGAGATGGAGGCGAACCAGCGGATGTACGGCTCGTAGTCGTGCATCGGCCCGCCCTAGGCGGCGCGGCCCGGCGCTCCAATTGTATTCGCGCTGCGCCAGGTTTATGTGCGCTGCAACATAATTGACCCGCAGAAAGACAGCCATGTCCAGCGATCCCGTCGTCATCCTCTCCTATGCGCGCACGCCGATGGGATCCTTCCAGGGCGCGCTGGCGGGGGTCAGCGCGACCGAGCTGGGCGCGACGGCGGTGAAGGCGGCGGTGGAGCGCGCGGGCGTGGCGCCTGACGCGGTGGACAAGATCTTCATGGGCTGCGTCCTCCCCGCCGGCCTCGGCCAGGCGCCCGCGCGCCAGGCCGCGATTGGCGCCGGGCTGCCGACCAGCGTCGAGGCGACCACGGTCAACAAGGTCTGCGGTTCGGGGATGCAGGCGACGATCTTCGCGCACGACATGATCGCCGCCGGCTCCGCCGACATCGTCGTCGCGGGCGGCATGGAGTCGATGTCCAACGCGCCTTACCTGCTCAAGAAGCATCGCGCCGGCGCGCGCGTCGGCCACGACACCGCCTATGATCACATGATGCTCGACGGGCTGGAGGATGCGTACGAGGCCGGCCGCTCGATGGGCACCTTCGCCGAGGAGACCGCGACCGAATATCAGTTCACGCGCGCCGCGCAGGACGATTACGCGATCGAGTCGCTCGGCCGCGCGATCGCCGCGCAGAAGTCCGGCGCGTTCGCCCGCGAGATCGTCGGCGTCACGGTGAAGGGCCGCAAAGGCGACACCGTCGTCGATCAGGATGAGCAGCCGTCGCGCGGCGACCCGGACAAGATCCGGATGCTCAAGGCCGCCTTCGCCAAGGAGGGCACGATCACCGCCGCCTCCGCCTCGTCCATCTCCGACGGCGCCGCCGCGCTGGTGGTGACGCGCCAGTCGGTCGCGGATGCGCATGGCCTGACCCCGGTCGCGCGCATCGTCGCGCACGCCGCGCACGCCCAGGCGCCCAACAAGTTCACCACCGCCCCGATCGGCGCGGTCCGCAAGCTGCTCGCCAAGACCGGCTGGGCCGTCGGCGACGTCGATCTGTTCGAGGTCAACGAGGCGTTCGCCTGCGTGCCGATGGCGTGGATGATGGACCTGGGCGTCGATCACGCCCGGGTGAACGTCAACGGCGGCGCCACCGCGCTCGGCCACCCGATCGGCGCCTCGGGCGCACGCATCATCACGACGCTGATCGCCGCGCTGCAGGAGCGCGGCGGCACCAAGGGCATCGCGACCTTGTGCAGCGGCGGCGGCGAGGCGACGGCGGGGGCGGTCGAGCTGCAGCCCGCACGCGCGTAGCGAAGCTACGCACGGGACGGGCAAGGCCGGCCGGCGGGTGGCTCCAGCCAACCCGTCCGACGTCACGGGATTTACTCCCGTGAAGGCCGCCTCTGACCCATTAACGTGGCAAGAAAGCCTCCATCGGCGCTGTCCTACCGTGCGCCGTTCCGCCACGGATGCCCCGGCCTCCGCGCCTTGCTCTTTGACCCGTCCACTCCAGCCCACGCATCGTCGATAGGGGAGCGCGAGGCAGCACGACGTGGCCCATCGCGACCCGCTTCGGGCGTTACCTTTGCTCACCTTTGGACCGCCCGCCCGCTACGAACGCACCCCATTTGCGGCAGCTTCGACAACGTCGGCTAAGTCACCAGCCCACCCATCGCAGGCCCCGCCGCGCGACCCGGAAACAGCGCCGCGCTCACCCGCGCTGGCTCCAGCCCGTAATGCCCCGCCACCGCCCCCGCGATCAGCGCGTCGAGCTCGGCGGTCGGGCGCACGTCGCGACCCTCATACAGCTGCGCCGGCGCCAGCCCCGGCCAGTCGGCGAGCACGCGCCCGCCCTTCACCGCGCCACCGAACAGCATCGCCGCCGCGCCCGTGCCGTGGTCGGTGCCGCCGGTGCCGTTGACCGCGGCGGTGCGGCCGAACTCGGTCGCGACCAATACCGCCGTGTTTGCCCAGTCCGGCCCGAGCCCATCGCGCAGCGCGGCGATCATCGCGTCGAGTCCCTTAAGGTTCGCGCCCAGCCGCGCACGCTGCCCGGTGTGCGTGTCCCAGCCGCCCGTCTCGATCATCGCGATCCGCGCGCCGTTCGCGGGCGCGAGGAGCTTCGCCGCCAGCGTCCCCGTCGCCGCCGCGTCGCGGCCGCCATTGCCGGACAGGTCACCCGTCAGCTGCCGCGTGGACAGGGCCTCGCTCCACAGCCCGTGCAACTGCGCGTCGCCCGCGTACATCATCGACACCCGACTGAGCAGGTCGCCCGACGCCTGCGGCAGCGCGGATGGCGCGTAGCTCGCGACCTCGTGGCTCCCCCGCAGCGCCAGCGGCACCGTCGCGGCGACCGCGATCGCGCGCGCGTCGCCCGACGGGCCCAGCCCCAGCATCCGGTTAAGCCACCCGTCCCTGACCTGATACGCCGCCGCGCCCCCCGTCTCCAGCACGTTCTGCCCGTCGAAATGCGAGCGGTCGCGATAGGGCGAGGCGACCGCGTGGGCGATCAGCGCCTCCTTGCGACCATAGAGCTGAAAGGCGGTCGCCATCGCCGGATGCAGTGCGAAGGTGCCGTCGAGCTTCGGCGCACCCGCGAAGTCGGCGGCCAAGTCCCCGCGCAATCCGGCGAACGCCGGGTCACCGACCGGCGCGACGATGCCCAGCCCGTCGGCCGCGCCGCGCTGGATCACGAACACGAAGCGCTTGTCCGTCTCCGCCCGCGCGAACGCCATGCGCGGCGCCAGCCCCATCGACAGCGCGGTCAGGCCGCCCCGCACCAACAGGGTTCTCCGGTCGATCATGGCATCACCTCCGCATCATCTCTGGCGCGACGAGCAGCAGCGCCAGCGCCTGGGCCGGGCTTTCCGCGCGTGCGATCGCCTGTTCGGTCGTGGGCGAGACCGCGCCGGGGAACAGCTGCGTCGCCCGCGCGGGGCGCTCGGCACCGGGGGCGCGGGGCGGCGCGCGCGGCCCCGCCGCGC
>CAXTWJ010000166.1:0-6167 GCA_964247925.1 uncultured Sphingomonas sp. | reverse complement strand
GACCGGTCGAATGGAGGAAGCGCGGACCGAACCCCGCGATCGTGGCGACCGCCTCGCCGGACGCCGACCCGTCCGCGAGCGTCGCCGCGCTGATCGCGGGGCCGACGGGCGACCGGCTGGGCGCGGGCGGCGTGATGGCGGCGCTGCTCGAGCCGACCGGCCGCGTCCGCGCCGCCAACACCGCACTCGCACAGCGCGCGTTGGGGCGCGGCGACGCCGACCTCGCCGGCCGCGATTTCGCGCACCTGCTCATCACCGACAGCCGCGGGCTGGTCCGGTTCGAGCGCGAGGGGCTGGAGGGCACGCCGCTGCGCCTGGTGCAGCTGCCGTTCCTGGACGGCGACGACGCGCCCCTGCTCGTCGCGCTGCTCGACGATGAGGAGGACGCGCCCGCGATCGGCGCCAGCGCGGCCGCGCACGTCCGCTCGCTGGTGTCGCTGATGCCGTTCGGCATGGCGCTGGTCGATCGCGATGGCCGCTTCCTGCAGATGAACGACGCCTTTATTCGCGCCGCGCAGGTCGATGGCGCCAGTCCGCCGCTCTATCCGGGCGATCTGGTCGTGCGCGAGGACAAGGCCGCGGTCGCCGACGCGATCCGCCGCTTCGCCGGTGGCGCCACGCATTCGACCGACATGGCGATCCGCCTGCGCGACAACCCGGACGAGCCGGCGGTGCTCACCATGGCGAGCGCGCGCGGGCTGGGCGACGCGGCCGTGCTGCTTTCCCTCAAGGGGAATGGCGAGGAGAGCCGTTTGCGTCGCGAGGTGGAGCAGGCGACCAAGATGCGCGCGGTCGGTCAGCTCGCGGGCGGCGTCGCGCACGATTTCAACAACATCCTGACCGCGATCATCGGCCATTGCGACCTGATGATGATGCGTCACTCGCCCGGCGACAGCGACTATGACGACATCCAGCAGATCAAGACCAACGGCAACCGCGCCGCCGGCCTGACCCGCCAGCTGCTCGCGTTCAGCCGCCAGCAGACGCTGCGCCCGCAGGTGCTGCAGCTGCCCGACGTGGTGGCGGAAGTGTCGAACCTCCTGAAGCGCCTGATGGGTGAGGTGGTGCGCCTGGACGTCAGCCACGGCCGCAACCTGGGCGCGGTCCGCGCCGATCCGGGGCAGCTGGAACAGGTCGTCGTCAACCTGGCGGTCAACGCCCGCGACGCCATACTCGCCGCCAACCCGCGTGGCGGCGGCACGCTCACGATCCGGACGGAGGCGGTCTCGGCGGCGGAGGTCCGCGCGCTGGGTAACGACGTGCTGCCGCCCGCCGATTACACGGCGCTGATCGTCAGCGACACGGGCGCGGGCATCCCGCCCGACATCATCGGCAAGATCTTCGAGCCCTTTTTTTCCACCAAGGACAAGTTCAAGGGCACGGGCCTGGGCCTCTCGACCGTGTACGGCATCGTCAAGCAGTCGGGGGGCTGGATCTTCGCGGACTCGCCGCCGGGGCAGGGCGCGACCACCTCCATCTACCTCCCCGGCCATGCGGCCGGCCCCGCGCAGCGGCCCGCCACGCGCGCGGCCGCGAAGCCCGCCGCCGCCTGGGGCACCGGCACGGTGCTGCTGGTGGAAGACGAGGCGATGGTCCGCGCGGTCGCCGAGCGCGCGCTGGCGCGGCAGGGCTATTCGGTGATGACGGCGGATAATGGCGAGGCGGCGCTGGAGCTGCTGGCGACCAGCGGGCGGCCCGACCTGCTCATCTCCGACGTCGTCATGCCGACGATGGACGGCCCGACCATGGTCCGCCACGTGCGCGCCAAATATCCCGACCTGCCCGTGCTGTTCATGTCCGGCTATGCGGAGGAACAGCTGCGCCGCTCGATCGACCTCGATCGGGTCGCGTTCCTGCCCAAGCCCTTTTCCGTCCAGCAGCTCGCCGAAGCGGCGCGCGACGCGCTCGCGCAGCCGGCCGACGCGGCCTGAGCCAAACCGCTGGCATCGCGCGGGAAAGCTGATAGAGGCGGTGAGAATATGACGGGGCCGCAACAGATCCTCATCGTCGAGGACGAACCGCTGATCGCCATGATGCTGGAGGATTTTCTCGACGTGCTCGAGAAACAGTCCTGCGGCACCGCCGACACCGTCGCGACCGCGCTCGCCCGCGTCGAGCAGGGCGGGATCGACGCCGCGATCCTGGACGTGAACCTGCGGGGCGGGGAGAAGAGCACGCCCGTCGCCGAGGCGCTGGAGCGCGCGGGCGTTCCGTTCATCTTCGCGACCGGCGGCAGCGAGGATACGCTGGACGACCGCTTCCGCGACCGGCCCACGCTGATGAAGCCGTTCACCATGGACGGCGTGCAACGGGCGCTCGACAGCCTCTGACCCGCCCCCGGTGACGCTTGGGTGACACGATCGTCACGCAACCTCCGCCGCCGCCATGCTTTTCCTCGGCCGAGACCGGAAGGGGAAGGCATGAATATCGATCTGAAGGGCGCCGTGGCGATCGTCACGGGCGGCGAGTCCGGCATCGGCGCGGCCTGTGTCGGCGCGCTGGCGGCGGCGGGCGCGCGCGTCGTCTTCACCTATTTTCGCGACGAGGCCGCGGCGAAGGGCGTCGCCGACGCGGCCGGTGGCGAGGGCAAGGCGTTGCCCGTCCAGTGCGACGTCGCCGACGAGGCGGCGGTGGAGGCGCTGTTCACCCAGGCCGAGCAGGCGTTCGGCACCGTCATGCTGCTGGTCAACTCCGCCGGGCTGAACATGAGCGGGGTCAAGATCGTCGACATGGAGCTCGCCCAGTTCGACCGCGTGCTCCGCTCCGACCTGTACGGCCCGTTCCTGACCTGCCGCCGCTTCGCGCGCGCGGTGGAGGGGAAGGGCGTGGGCGGCCGCATCGTCAACATCTCGTCGATTCACGAGCGCGCGCCGCGCCCGGGCGGGGTGGATTACGATTCGGCCAAGGGTGGGCTGTCGCAGCTGACCGCGACGCTGGCGCTGGAGCTCGCCCCCAAACGGATCGCGGTGAACGGCGTCGCGCCCGGCATGATCCTGACGCCGATGAACGAGCACGCGGTCGAGGACGAGGCGTACCGCAAGTCGCTGGAGGCCAATATTCCCTGGGGCCGTGCCGGACGGTCGGCGGAGGTGGCGGACCTGGTCGCCTATCTGCTGTCACCAGCCGCCGACTACATCACGGGCACGACGGTCACGATCGACGGCGCCTTGTCGCTGACCGTGGCGCAAGGCGCCTGATGCCGACCTACGCCGTCGAGCAGCTCGACACCGTCACCGTCACCGACGGCTCGCCGCTGGCGGGCATGGACCTGATGAGCCCGTTCGTCTGGCCGGAGAAGGGCGGCTATCGCCTGATGGTCCGCGGCGTGCCCGACCCGCTCGGCCCCACCGACCCAACCGGGCTGATCGCGTATGGCACGAGCACGGACGGGCTCCAATTCACGCTCGACCCGACGCTGGCGATCGCGCCCGACCCCGATCCGGGCGCGCCAGACGCTGGCGGCTGCGAGGATCCGACCGTGCAGGTTTCGGCGGACGGCTATGTCGTGCTCTACACGGGCGTCGATGCCCGGCGCACGCAGGGCGTGATGGTCGCGGCGTCGGGTCCGAGCATCGAGCGGCTCGTCAAGCGCAAGGTGGTGCTGCAGGCGCCGGAGGGCGAGGGCAACATCAAGGAAGCGACGCTGGTCCAGACGCTGGCCGGCGACTGGCGGCTGTTCTACGAATACGCCGCGCTGTTCGAGAACGGCGGCGCCGACCGGATCGGCGCGTCGCGGATCGGCGTCGCGCGCGCGGCGCATCTGCACGACGAGTGGGTCGCCATGGACGACCCGTTCGGCATCCGGGAGGACAGCTGGGACAATTGGCACCTGTCCACCGGCCCGATCTGCCAGGTGCCGGGCGCGGACCCCGTGATGTTCTACAACGGCGCGACGCTGGACGCGCGGTGGCGGATCGGCTGGGTCAGCTTCTCGCCGGATTACAGCCGGATCACCGGGCGCGGGCTGGAACCGCTGCTGCTCCCGCCGCCGCCGGTCGATCGGACCAAGACCGACATCGCCTTCGCCGCCTCCACCATCGTCGAGGACGGGCTGATCTCGCTCTACTATTCGCTGGAGGACCGCATTCTGCGCCGGGCGCGCGTACGCTACTACGCCTGACGCTTGCACGGGCGGCGTCGGTCCGCGACAAGGCGCGGCCATGACCCGCTTCGACAAAGCCCGCCTGCCGTCGCGCCACGTGTCCGTCGGCCCCGAGCGCGCGCCGCACCGTTCTTATTATTACGCCATGGGTATCAGCGAGGAGGACATCGCCAAGCCGTTCGTGGCGCTGGCCTCGGCGGGCAACGACTCCGCGCCCTGCAACACCACGCTCGACGCGCAGGCCGACGCCGCGCGGGCGGGCGTGGTGCAGGGCGGCGGGATGCCGCGCCGGTTCAACACGATCACCGTCACCGACGGCATCGCCATGGGTCATCAGGGGATGAAGGCGAGCCTCGTCAGCCGCGAGGTGATCGCGGACTCGGTCGAGCTGTCGGTGCGTGGCCACTGTTATGACGCGCTGGTCGGCTTCGCTGGGTGCGACAAATCGCTACCGGGCATGATGATGGCGATGCTGCGGCTGAACATCCCCAGCATCTTCGTCTATGGCGGCTCCATCCTGCCGGGCCGGTTCGAAAACCGCGACGTCACGGTGATCGATGTGTTCGAGGCCGTCGGTCGGCACGCTGCCGGCGGCTGTCCGCTGCACGAGCTCACCGCGCTGGAGAAGGTCGCGTGCCCGGGCGATGGGGCGTGCGGCGGCCAGTACACCGCCAACACCATGGCCTGCGTCGGCGAGGCGATCGGGCTGAGCTTGCCCAACAGCAACATGGTGCCCGCGCCCTATTCGTCGCGCGAGCAGATCGCGGTCGCGGCGGGCGCGCAGGTCATGGAGCTGGTCGCCCGTCAGCTCCGCCCGCGCGACATCTGCACCCGCGCCGCTTTCGAGAACGCCGCGCGCGTCGTGGCGGCGACTGGCGGCTCGACCAATGCCGCGCTGCATCTGCCGGCGATGGCGAACGAGTGCGGGATCGACTTCGACCTCCATGATGTCGCGCGCGCGTTCGCGGAGGTGCCGTGGCTCGCCGACCTGAAGCCGGGTGGGCGTTACGTAGCGAAAGACATGCACGACGCCGGCGGGGTCTATATGCTGATGAAGACGATGCTCGCGGGCGGGCTGCTCGACGGCGACTGCCTGACCGTCACCGGCCGCACGCTCGGCGAGAATATCGAGGAGGTGACGTGGAACCCCGAGCAGAAGGTGATCCACGCCTTTGATGCGCCGATCACGGCGACCGCCGGTGTCGTGGGCCTGCGCGGCAGCCTGGCGCCCGAGGGCGCGATCGTGAAGGTGGCGGGGTTGGAGCGGCTCCAGTTCAGCGGCCCCGCGCGCTGCTTCGATCGGGAAGAGGACGCCTTCGCCTGCGTGCAGGAGCGCACCTACCAACCGGGCGAGGTGCTGGTCATCCGCTACGAAGGGCCCAAGGGCGGACCGGGGATGCGCGAGATGTTGTCCACCACGGCCGCGCTATACGGGCAGCAGATGGGCGGCGAGGTGGCGCTGGTCACCGACGGCCGCTTCTCCGGCGCGACGCGCGGCTTCTGCATCGGCCATGTCGGACCCGAGGCGGCCGACGGCGGCCCGATCGCGCTGATCGAGGACGGGGATCGCATCAGCATCGACGCGGCGGCGGGCACGATCGACCTCGACGTGCCCGAGGCGGTGCTGGCCGAGCGCCGCGCGACGTGGCGCCCGCGCGATAACGGCTACGGCGCCGGCGCGCTGTGGCGCTATGCGCGCACCGTCGGCCCGGCGTTCGCGGGCGCGGTGACGCATCCGGGCGCGACGGCGGAGAGCCACGTCTATGCGGATATCTGACACGGTGGTGGCGGTCGTGCTGCTGCTGGCCGCCTGCCACGCGCAACCCACCACCGCGCCGCGCGAGCCGGTGAAGCAGGCCGACCTGATCCCCTGCGCTGCCGGCACGGCCGCGCTGGCGAACAGCTGTACCGTCGATCTTGTGCCCAGCCCCGACGGCCAGCTGGTGACCGTCCGCAACCCGGACGGCGGCTTCCATCGCCTGCGCGTGACGACGGACGGCCGCGGCCTGATCGCGGCCGACGGCGCCGAGCCAGCCAAGGTCACGCCCGTGGACGCGAACACCGT
>CAXTWJ010000165.1:0-6216 GCA_964247925.1 uncultured Sphingomonas sp. | reverse complement strand
CGGGGGCGGCACGACGCGATACGCTCGGCCAACCTCATGTACGGCTTCTACGACCTGGCGCTGACCCCGAGCGCCCGGCGCGCTCAGGCGACCCCAGTTGTCGATCGTGCCGCGCTGACGGTGATGAGGACGAGCTTCCTGGGTCCGATGGACGCCCACGACCCGCGCGTTTCGCCGCTACAAGCCGATCTGAAAGATCTGCCCCCGGCTCTGTTCACGGTGGGGACGCTTGATCCGCTGCTCGACGACACGCTGTTCATGCATGCGCGGTGGCAGGCGGCGGGGAACACCGCCGAACTGGTGGTGTACCCAGGTGGGCTGCATGGCTTCACCGCCCTCGAAGGCAAGCTGGCGGCCGACGCGAACGCGCGGGCGCGACGCTTCCTGGCGGCGCATCCGTAAATCAGCCGGCCAGAGCCGGCCGCAATTCCTCCTCCGCCCACTGATGAAAGCTGGTGGCGCCGATGATGGCGGTGCCGCGCGACGCCACGTTGTCCATGCCCTCCTCTTTGGCGCGGAGCATATCGACGAAACCTTGCGCAAACGCATCGGTCAGTCCGCGCGCGACCGCGGCGTCCTTGTACGCCTCGTAGGTCTGATGTTCGTACCTGACCTCATGACCGGCGACCTCCGATACAATCACCGCCAGATCGGCGTAGGAAAGCTCCTCCGGGCCTAGAACCGGAACGTCTTCCTGGCCCGTCCAGCTCCGATTGATCAGGAGACCGGCAGCGGCAGCGCCGGTGTCACGGGCAGCGGTATGTGGCAGCTTCTTGTCGGGCGCGATCGGGCCGAGCATCTTGCCCTGCCGGATGGCGCCGACCTGATGGAGCGCGTTATCCATGAATGCCGGCAGGGCGAGCCCACGCACGGCCGCGCCGGTCGTGCGGAGCAGATCGACCATGTGGATCGAGCCGGTCGCGTTGCCCGCCCGCTCCTGCCACGACGTGTCGCGGCCGAGCGTGGTGGCGGCGACGATGTGGGTCACGCCATGTCGGCGCATCGCTTCCGCTCCCGGTCGGGCGAAATCGACGGTTGCGGCGGCAGGCGTCGGCGAGGGTGCGGGTGGGCACAGCCAGAACACCGCCTGCGAGTCACTGAATGCCCGATCGACTACGGTGGCGTCCCCATGCGATCCCTCCACCACCTCCACTCGGTCGCGCACGTCTTGGGTTAGCCTGGACGGATCGCGCACGATCAGGCGTAGCGCCTCGCCGGCATCGAGCAGATGGCGGACGACATGACGACCGATGTTGCCGGTAGGGGTAGTAACGACGATCATGGACGAAAACTCCGAACGATAATCCCAGCAGATAGTCGTAGTCGGTCGCACCCGCTATTCGTGATCGTCGCCCTTTCCTTTGCCATCGTCCGGAATTGCTATGGACCCGCTATCGAATATCCTCGCCATTCTAAAACCCGAGGGCTACCTCACCGCCGGGATCGACGCGGGAGGCGATTGGGCGATCCACTTCGGTAATCGACCCGGAACGATCAAATGCCACGCGGTAACGGCGGGCGCTTGCTGGCTGGTGGTGGACGGCGTCGATACCCCCACGCGGCTTGCGGCGGGAGACTGCATCATCCTGCCGAGTGGCCGTCCTTTCACGCTATCGAGCAGCCCGGCACTTGCGCCGACTCAAGCGCACGATGTACTCGCGCGTGCTCAGCCGGGTGAGCTGATCGTGCACAACGGTGGCGGAGACTTCGCCTTCGCCGGCACCCGCTTCGAGGTGGACGCGCGCAAGGCGGGAGCTTTGCTTGGGACGTTACCGCCCCTTATCCATCTGCACGACAGCGAGGATCGCGACGCGATGCGCTGGTGCCTCACGCAGATGATGATCGAGATGCGCGGAGATCGACCCGGCGGCGCTCTCGCTGCCCGGCATCTGGCGCACCTCATGCTGCTTCAGGCCTTTCGGCTTCACCTTTCGCGACAGGCGAGCGACCGAGTGGGTCTGCTTTACGCGTTGGCGGACCCGCAACTCGGTCGGGTAATCGCGGCGATGCATACCGATCCGGCCCACCGCTGGACCCTTGCCGAACTTGCCGGCCAAGCCGGGCTGTCGCGATCGATCTTTGCGCAACGATTTCGGGAACGGGTGGGCCAGACGCCCATCGGCTATCTCGCGCAATGGCGCATGATGCTGGCGAGAGACCGGCTCACGGATAGCCGAGAGCCGCTCGCCACGATCGCAAACGCGCTCGGCTACGAGTCTGAGAATGCCTTCAGCACCGCGTTCCGGCGCACCACCGGCTGTTCCCCCCGCCGCTACGCACGTAGTGAACCGTTGACTGGCGATCTCACCTGAACTCGCAATCTTTCGGTGCCGGACGCTGCGTTTACGAGGTGATCAATCGAGACGACTGAGCGTCATTTCACGCGCTCAGCCGACGGTGTCGTGTTCGGAAGCCCGTTACGAGCTCCGAGACGGCAAGGGACGGACATGTTGCGGGGCGAGCTGCTACCTAGGCCCGTTTTTCGAGCCGAACCGATGCGATCGCCCTTGCTTCTACGCCGCCTCGGCTCCACCCGGTTGCGTGGCGCGAGGACGAGGATCGCATGAGCAGCGCGACCGACACGTTGGCCGGAGACGCCCATTCCCAGAACACGCGGCTCGGCCTGCATCATCGTTTCCACCTGCGGTGATCGGGTCATCGGCTCGCGGATGACAGCTTCGGACCGGCTTTTAGATAGGAATGTTCGGCTTGCCCCGTCGTCGGCTCGACGCGCCCCGTGTCGGGGAAACGCGCGGGCTGGCCCGCTGAACCGCCCTCCCTCGATCGGCCGGGGTGGCGGAGCCGCGCGTCACTGGTGCGGATCGACCTCGGCGATGGGCAGGTCCCAATGATTGAGCGTCAGGTCCCAACGCCGCGTCTCCGCAGCCTTGCGCGCCGCCGCGTCCGGGAACAGCTGGAGCAACAGCTGGTCCTCGCGCTGAATGAGGGCGCCTACCGTGTTGAAATCCTTGAACACCACGACGATCCGGTAGTCCCAGCGCGCCGCTTCGTCCATGTGGAGGTTCGCTCGCACGACCGAGTAGCTGAGGACGTCGCCCGACCGCTTCAGCGCGTCGAGTTCGGGCACCTGATACTTCTGGAAGAGTTGCCACCATTCTTCCGCATGCCCCAACTTGATTCGGTACACCCATTCCTCGCAATAGGTCTTCGTCGGCGCGAGCGATTGCGCCGAGCCGACGGCCGGCATCAGCGATAGCGCCGCGATCATCAAGATAGACTTCAGCGGTGTCATGTCGGTTCCTTTCGGATGATCGGCTGGGGCGCGGCGTCGTCGCCGACACGGCCCGACCGCCGCCGCCGTCCGATACGCACGAGCCCGCCGTCGACGAAGTAAGATAAACTACGTTAGTGTAAACCGGATGATGGTCGGCCGAACGCGGGCCGGTGCCGCTCCCTCGTGCGGTGCGGATTTCAGAGCGTCACCTCCGCCAGCAACTGGTCCGACGCGTCCCAGCCCAGCCACGCGATCGCCGCGTCGTGATCGTCGAAGAACTCGGTCGGTATGCCTTGAAAGAACCGACGGAACTGCATGCGGAGCAGCGCGCTCGCGGTGACGACCGCGTGACGATCGACGTTGATCAGCGCGGACGTCTTGAGGAAGCCGGGGTCGCCGAAGACCTGCTGGCTCTGTGGAAGGAGCGCGCGCAGGTCGGCCAGGATGGACACGGGGCGATCGGATCCGCCGAGCGCCTCGAACACCCATCGCACTTCCACCATGAAGGCGGACAACTCCGCCTTGTCCCAGAAGCCCGCCGCGACGAACACCACGCGACGGGTTCGGGAATCAAACCTGACGTCGTGCATCGAACATCTCGCGGCGAGCTGAAATCACGCCTGATTCTGTCGCAAACCGCGAACCACCACAAGCGGCGCCGCCCGGCGCTTGACTATACGTTTGCGTCGGTTATCGGGCGTCGGAGTCAAAGAATGGGAGAGTTCGGCATGACACATCGTGATCGCGTCGCGGTCGTCACGGGCGCGGGGCGCGGCATCGGGCAGGCGATCGCGACGACGTTGAGCGAGCGGGGGGCGTCGGTGGTCCTGGTCGACATGACGGACCCGGTCGAGACGGCCGCCCAGCTGCCGGGCGAGACGCTGTCGATCACCGCCGACGTGTCGCGAGACGAAGAGTGGGCCCGGATCGCCGCCGAAACGGTCGCCCGGTTCGGACGCGCCGACATCGTAGTCAACAATGCCGGCATCTTCGAGCTGGGCCGGATCGAGGATATCGACCACGCGGTCTGGCGCAAGGTCATGTCGGTCAACCTCGACGCGCACTTCTTCAGCGCGCTGCACTTCGTGCCCCTGATGAAACAGCGCAGCTGGGGGCGGTTCGTCAACATCTCCTCCAATTCCATCGGCCTCGCGCAGGAGGCGATGAGCCCGTACATGGCGAGCAAGATGGGGGTGCTGGGCTTCGTGCGCGGCCTCGCCAACGACGTCGGCGGCGACGGCATCACCGTCAACGCGGTGCTCCCGTCGCTGACCCGGACGCCCGGCACCGCGCACGCGGTCGACCAGATCGCGCCGATGGTCATCGGCGCTCAGGCGATCAAGCGGCTGGGCGAACCGCGCGACATCGCGGGCGCGGTCGCCTTCCTGAGCAGCGACGACGCGGCGTTCATAACCGGCCAGTCGATCGTTGTCGACGGCGGGCTCTACAAGATCTCCTGACCCGCTCGCGCCGCCACCCGATGAAGGAGCCTGTCCGCCGATGAAGACGCGCGTCACCGAGCTGCTGGGGATCGAGCATCCGATCGTGCAGGGCGGCATGCACATGGTCGGCATGGCCGAGCTCGCCGCCGCCGTGTCCAACGCCGGCGGCCTCGGCATCATCACTGCGCTGTCGCAGCGCACGCCCGAAGACCTCCGCGCCGAGATCGCGCGGTGCCGGGCGATGACGGACAAGCCGTTCGGGGTGAACCTCACCTTCCTGCCGATCGTCAACGCGCCCGACTATGCCGGCTATGTCCGCGCGATCGTTGAAGCCGGCGTCCCGGTGGTGGAAACGGCGGGCAACAACCCGGCGGCGTGGCTGCCGACGCTCAAGGCCGCCGGCATCACCGTCATTCACAAATGCACGGCGGTGCGCCACGCGCTGAAGGCGGAGGCGATCGGCTGCGACATGGTGTCGGTCGACGGGTTCGAGTGCGCCGGCCATCCCGGCGAGGACGACGTGCCCAATTTCGTGCTGCTGCCCGCGGCCGCGAACGCGCTCGGCATCCCGATCATCGCGTCGGGCGGGATGGTCGACGGCCGCTCGCTGGTTGCGGCGATGGCGCTCGGGGCCGAAGGGGTCAACATGGGCACGCGCTTCGTCGCCACGCGGGAGGCGCCCGTCCACGACCGCGTCAAGCAGGCGATCCTGGCCGCGACCGAGCTCGACACGCGCATCGTCATGCGGCCGCTGCGCAACACGGAGCGCGTGCTGAAGAACGCGGCGGTCGACAAGGTGCTCGAGGTCGAGCGCGCGCTCGGCGATCGCGTCACCTTCGACGACGTGGCGCCCTGGGTCGCGGGAATCTATCGCGCGGTGATGCAGGACGGCGAGGTCGATCGGGGCGTGTGGTCGTGCGGGATGGCGGCGGGGCTGATCGCCGACGTACCGTCCTGCGCCGACCTCCTCGCCACGATCGTCGCCGACGCGGAGCGGCTCATCGGCGAGCGGCTGGCCGGGCTGATCGGCCGGTAGGCCACGCGACGGCGTTCGCGTTCGCGCAACGCCAGGTTGCGCACGACCGGCCTTTCCGAATCTCGCTGGAACGACGATCTGACTATCCGCCAACCCGGCTTCGCTGATCAGACGGATCGCGCGGCCCACGCGTCGAGGAAGATGATCATGCCCAGTTTGCTTGTCGTCGAAGCCAGCCCGCGCGGCGGCTATTCCGTCTCCCGCCAGCTCGCCGAGCGGTTCGCCGATGAATGGCGCGGCAAGCATGGCGGCGACGTGACGGTCCGCGACCTCGCCAGCTCCGACGTGCCCTATATCAGCCTGCCGTGGATCGGCGGCGCCTTCACCCCGCCCGAGCAGCATTCGCCCGAGATGGACCAGGCGATCAAGGTGTCCGACGACTTCATCGCCGAGCTGCTCGCCGCCGATGAGATCGTCATCGGCACGCCGATGTACAATTTCTCCATCCCCGCGCTGCTCAAGTCCTGGATCGACCATGTCGTCCGCGCCGGCGTGACCTTCTC
>CAXTWJ010000164.1:1583-6238 GCA_964247925.1 uncultured Sphingomonas sp. | reverse complement strand
GCGACGAACGTGCCCGCCCCCTGTCGTCGCACCAGCAGCCCGTCGGCGACCAGCGCGTCCAGCGCCTTGCGCACGGTGATGCGTGACACCGCGAAGTCAGTCGCGAGGTCACGCTCGGGCGGCAGCGGCTGTTCGGGCGCGACCAGCCCGCGCTCGATCGCGCCGCGCAGGCCACGCTCCAGTCGCTGATACAACGAGCCCCGGCCCGCGGCGTCGAGCGGGCCGATCTGGGCGGCAAGGTCCGTCATGCATCCCCCTTATGGTCAGGTATAACCAATTGCGGACCACTCGCAATCGCAATCTGTCGCGAACAGGGGGAGTAGCGAAACTTTACCGCTTGACGACAATCGTGATCAGCGGGATGGTATGCATATTGGTACGGCAATGGTCCGGCTGCACAGGGGGAGTCAGTCATGGTCAAGCATCACGTCCTTATCGCGTCCGTCAGTCTCGCGGCGATGGCCACCGCCGGCGCCGCGGGCGCCCAGACGACGCCCCAGACACCCACCGATGCCGCGCCGTCGGGCGCCGTCACGCCGGGCCCAAGCGACCATGGCGACAATGCGCAGAACGATGTCGTCGTGACCGGTATCCGCGCGTCGCAACAGGCCTCCATCGACGCCAAGCGACAGTCCACGGTGATCGCCGACGTCATCTCGGCGGAGGACATCGGCAAGTTCCCCGACAAGAACGTGGCCGAGGCGCTGCAGCGCGTGCCGGGTATCGTGATCAACCGTGAGTTCGGAGAGGGCGAACGCGTGTCGCTGCGCGGCACGGCGCCCAACCTGACCAAGACGCTGGTCAACGGCCACGGCATCGCGACCGCCGACTGGTTCCTGCTCGACCAGCTGTCGGCGACGCGTTCGTTCAACTATCTGACGCTGCCCGCCGAGATCGTCGGCCAGCTCGACGTGTACAAGTCGAGCCAGGCGGACGTGGAGGAGGGCGGCATCGGCGGCACCATCAATGTCCATACCCGTCATCCGCTCGACCTGCCCCGATGGTCGGTGAACGCATCGGCGCAGGGCGTGTATTCGGAGCGGTCCAAGAAATATGATCCGCAGGCATCGGGGCTGGTCAGCTGGAAGAACGACGCTGAGACGTTCGGCGTGCTGATCGGCGGCGTTTATCAGAAGCGCCGCATCCGTCGCGACGGCGTGGAGATCCTGGGCTATCAGGACGCGACCGCGACCAACGGCCAGACCGCGCAGGTCGGGTCGCTGATCGGTTCCGCGCTCTTCCAGCAGGAGCGCGAGCGCTACGGCGGCAATGCCGAGCTGCAGTTCAGGCCGTCCGCCAATCTGGAGATCGTCGCGACCGGCCTCTACTCCCGGTTCAACGCGAACAACTCCAACCAGAATTTCCTGGCCTGGACCTCCAACGCGCTCGGAGGTGGCGGCACGCTGACCAATGCGACGATCGCGGACGGCACCTTCGTGAAGGGCACCGTGACGTCGTCGGGCGGGGGCACGACCGGGCGTGCGGCGGTGTACGACACCTTCTATCGCGAAGCCTATGCCGAGACCTATTCGGGTGATCTCGACGTCATGTTCCATACCGCCGCCGAGGGGATCCTGCATCTGAAGGGAGGCTACACCCGCGCCGTCGGACGCACGGGCAAGCAGTATCTGGACGAGGGCGGTGCGTCGGGCGCGTTCACCTTCGACATCACCGGCCGCGTGCCGCAGGTCAGCTTCACGGGCCTGCGCCCGACCGTCCCCAACGACCTCGCCTACGACTTCTCCAACATCAGCACGGCGGGCAATGTCGATAAGGAGAAATACGGCTACCTCGATTTCGAGCAGCCGCTGGGCGGTGTGTTGTCCGCTATCAAGGTCGGCGCCAAGTACACGGACCATGATCGCACGTCGGACCTGATGCAGACGACGTATGGCAGCTTCTTCGTGCCGCTTGGCGACCCGAACGTGGGCGTCGGATGCGGCGGGCGGCCGTGCGTATCCGCCGATTTCGCGGGCGGCTCCTTGCCGGGTGACTTCCTCAAGAACATCGCCGAGCCGGGCACGCTGACCAGCTACTACAATGTGGACGTCGGCAAGGTGCAGTCGATCCTGGAAGGCCAGCCCGCCGCGAACAAGGTGCAGGTGATCAACCCGCCCTATGCCTATGGCGTCAACGAGAAGGTGTATGGCGGCTATGTGATGGTGAAGGCTGGCCGGGCCGACGTGCCCGGCTTCCACGCCAATATCGGCCTGCGCGTGGTCAGGACCGACCAGACCTCGCGCGGCAACCTGCTGGGGGTGCCGGCTACCACGCCGGGCGCGGTCACGGGCAATGCGTTCGGCGTGTATCAGCCGGTCACGTTCAAGCGTCACTACACCGACATCCTGCCCGCGCTGAACATATGGGTCGATCTGACGCCGCAGCTGATCGCGCGCTTCGGCGCCGGACGCACGATCGCGCGGCCGGACTATACGGACATCGTGCCGCGCGTGAACCTGAACGTCGGCGCGCTGACGGGTGACGGCGGCGATCCGCGCGTCAACCGCTACGAGTCGGACGACGTCAACGGCAGCCTGGAATGGTATCCCGATCGCCAGACGATCATCGCCGGCGCGGTCTATTACAAGCAGATCGCGAGCTACATCGTGAACCGGACGGACCAAGAGGTGTTCCCGGTCCAGACCACCACGCCGAACCTGGCGCGCTGTACGCCCGCGACCGGCTTCGTGGCGGGCACCAACCCGCTCTATAATTGCCTGTTCGACATCAACCGTCGCTCGAACGGGTCGGGCGGTCGGAACTTTGGCGTGGAGGTACAGGCGTCCCGGCGCATCTATGGACCGTTCGGGGCGATCCTGAACTACACCTATTCGGATGCGAAATCGGACGTGGGCGATCCGATCCCGGGGAATTCCAAGCACTCGCTCAACCTGACCGGCTATTTCGAGAATGACTGGCTGTCGTTGCGGGGGTCGTACAATTACCGTTCCGCCTTCTTCATCGACATCGACCGCGCCTCGCCGCTCAACCAGGGCAAGACGCAGTCGCTGGACGCCTCGGCGAATGTGAAGCTCACGCGCTGGCTGGCGCTGACGGCGGACGCGGTGAACCTCACCAACGACAAGATCTACCAGTATGCCGGCACGCAGACGCGCTTCCGCGCGCTCTATGACAATGGCCGCATCTTCTACGCAGGCGCGCGGGTGAAGTTCTGAGCTGTCGCGCGCGGCCGCGGCGGGGCATGATGGCGCGATGAGATGGCTCCTGGCCCTCGCCGCGCTGCTCGCCGCCCCCGCGATGGCACAGTCATCGCTGCTGCCGACACCGGCGGCGGTGACCGCGACGGGGGAAGGCTTCACCCTGTCGCCCGCAACGCGGGTCGAGGCGCACGACCCCGGCGCGCGCAATGCGGCGGCGCGGTTGACGGAGCTGATGGCGCGCGCGGGCGTGGCGATGCGCGGCGGGGGTGGACCGTCGATCCGCTTCATCCGCGCGCCAGGCCTGGCGGCGGAAGGCTACCGGCTCACGACCGGGCGCACGGGCGCGACGATCACCGCGTCCGACGACGCGGGGCTGCTCTATGGGGCGGTGACGCTGTGGCAGCTCGCGACCGAACGCGCCGATCATCGGGTGGCGGGCGTGGTGATCGAGGATCGGCCGCGGTTCGCGTGGCGCGGGCTGATGCTCGACTCCGCGCGGCATTTCCAGTCGCCGATCTATATCCACCATCTGCTCGACGCGATGATGGCGGCCAAGCTCAACCGGCTGCATTGGCACCTCATCGATGACCAGGGCTGGCGCCTGCCGGTGCCGGGCTGGCCGCGGCTGTTGAGCGTGTCCGCGTATCGGCGCCCCGCTATCGCACCGGGCGCGCCGCCGCTGCCGGTCGAGGGCGGCTTCTATACCGAAGCGCATATCCGCGAGATCATCGCCTATGCCGCCGCGCGCGGGGTGACGATCGTGCCGGAGATCGAGATGCCCGGCCACGCGCTAGCCGCGATCCGGGCCTATCCCGCCCTGAGCATGGGCGTGTCGATCCCGCCGGGGACCGAGTCCGACTATGGCGTGTTCCCGTGGCTGTACAACACGGACGAGGGGACGTTCCGCTTCCTCCAGTCCGTGCTCGATCAGGTCGTGCGGCTGTTTCCCGGCCGCGACGTGCATATCGGCGGCGACGAGGCCACCAAGGAGCAATGGCGCGCCAGCCCCGCGATCCAGGCGCGGATCAGGGCGCTGGGCCTGAAGAACGAGGACGCGCTGCAGGGCTGGTTCATGGCCCGCATCGCCCGCTACCTCCAGGCGAAGGGCCGGCGCGCGATCGGCTGGGACGAGATCCTGGACGGAGGCGTGCCGACCGATGTCGCGATCACCTCGTGGCGCGGGGCGGACGGCGCGGTCCGGGCGGCGAAGGCCGGCCACGATGCGATCCTCAGCCCCGCGCCGCTGCTGTACCTCGACAACCGGCAGGGCACGGGGCCGCAGGAGCCGCCGGGGCGCGGGACCGTCGAGACGCTCGCCGACCTGCTGCAGTTCGAGCCGGTCGCGCCCGGGTTGAGTGCGGGCGAGCGGGCGCACATCCTCGGGCTGCAGGCGAACCTGTGGACCGAGCACGTCCGCACCGACGCGCGCCGGGCGGGGGGGGCGTGGCCGCGCGCGGGGGGCGGGGGGGGGGGCGGGGGGGGGGCCGCGCCGCC
>CAXTWJ010000164.1:0-1573 GCA_964247925.1 uncultured Sphingomonas sp. | reverse complement strand
GCCGCCGGCGAACGGGGGCACCCCGCCCGGCCGCCCCGCCGCGCGCGCGGGGTGGATGACGGGGCCGCGCGCGCTGTCGGTGGCGGAGATCGGCTGGGCGACGGCGCCGACGCGCGATCTCCTGGCGTTCACCGCGCGGGCGGTGCCGCAGATCGAACGGCTGCGCGCGCTGGGCACGGTGGCGGCCGACAGCGTCTGGGCGGTGCGGGCGCGGCTCGACCGGTTCGGAAGCGGCGTGGGCGTGAGCCTGTCCAACCAAGCGGGGCTGCCGATCCGGTACACGCTGGACGGCACCACGCCCGTCTCTACCAGCCCGGTCTGGGTCGTGCCGAACGCTCTCCGGGCGGGTCAACGGTTGCGCGCGGTGACCTTCCTGGGTGCGCGCGCGCTGCCGGGGGGCTATGACGCGCGGGTCACGCTCGCGGCGGCGATGACGCGCGACAGTCACGAGCTGACGCTGTGCACTCAGCGCGTGCCGCTCGACCTAGAAGACGACTGGCCCTCCAGCGGGCCACGCGCGCGCTTCCTCATCGACATCTTCAACCCGTGCTGGCGCTGGGACGCGGCGCCGGTCGGGGCGGCGCGGCGCATCGCGGTGACAGTGGGACAGATCCCGTTTAATTACCAGGTCGGCCACGACCGCGACGGCATCCGCTTCCGCGCGCCCGCCACGCCGGCGGGCGAGGTGGAGGTGCGGCGTGGCTGCGAGGGCGAGCGGATCGCGCTGCTGCCGCTGGCCCCCGCCGTGCGGCATCCCGGCGTGACGCGGCTGGTCGCGGCGCTGCCGGCCGCGACCGGGACCGCGGACCTGTGCCTGACCTACACGGCGCGCGGCCCCGATCCGCTCTGGGCGGTGCAGCGGGTCGAGCTGCTGCCGTGACGGAGGTGCTGCTGCGCGCGCCGTTCGCCGGCTGGTTATCGGCGATCGACGCGGTGCCGGACCCGGTGTTCGCGACACGGATGATGGGGGACGGCTGCGCGATCGATCCGAGCGAGGGCGTGCTGCGCGCGCCCGCCGCCGGCGAGGTGGTGAGCGTCGCGGCGAGCGCGCACGCGGTGACGCTGAGGCTGGCGAACGGCGCCGAGCTGCTGCTCCATATCGGGCTGGAGACGGTGGCGCTGCACGGGCGCGGCTTCGAGGCGCGAGTCGGCGCGGGCGCACGCGTCGAACAGGGCCAGGCGCTGATCGCGTTCGACCTCGACGCGGTCGCGCGCGAGGCGAAGGACCTGATCACGCCGCTGGTCGTCGCGAGCGAGGGCGGCGGCATGGTGATCGACCGGCCCGGCCGGATGGTCGTTGCGGGCGAGCCGATCGCGCGTGTCACGGCGGGCGCGGGAGCCGCGGAGACGACAGGCGGCGCGGCGCAACGGCGCCGCCTCACCGTCACCGCCCCGCATGGGCTGCACGCACGACCGGCGGCGCGGATCGTCGCGCTGCTACGGCCCTATACGGCTGATGTGACGCTGACGCTGGGCGAGCGGACCGCGACCGCGCGCAGCCCGGTGGCGCTGCTGGCGCTGGGGGCGGCGCACGGCGCGGTGCTGGAGGCGAGCGCCACGGGCGCGGCCGCGG
>CAXTWJ010000163.1:5597-6248 GCA_964247925.1 uncultured Sphingomonas sp. | reverse complement strand
CTCCAACAACTACGCGGGCAACTCCTGGCGCCAGGCCATGCTGAAGAGCTACGGCATCGTCACGGAGAAGGCCGTGAAGGACGGCGTGGTGGCGGCCGCCGACGTGTTCACCACCGCCGACAAGGAGGTGCCCACCCAGGCCGCGCAGATCCAGAGCCTGATCCTGCAGGGCTACAACGCCATCGTGGTCGAGGCCGCCTCGCCCGACGCGCTGAACGGCGCCGTCAAGCAGGCCTGCGACGCGGGGATCGTGGTGGTGTCCTTCGACGGCATCGTGACCGAGCCCTGCGCCTACCGGGTGGTGATCGACTTCAAGGCGATGGGCGAGGCCGAGGTCGACTACTTGGCCAAGCAGGTCCCCAAGGGCGGCAACCTCCTGGAGATCCGCGGCGTGGCCGGGACCTCGATCGACGACGCGATCCATTCCGGCATCGCGGCGGGGGTCGCCAAGCACCCCGACTTCAAGATCGTCAACGCGGTCGAGGGCGACTGGGACCAGACCACGGCCCAGAAGGCGGTCGCCACCGTGCTGCCCTCGCTGCCCGTCATCGCGGCGGTGGTGGACCAAGGCGGCGACGGCTACGGGGCCGCGCAGGCCTTCAAGACCGCCGGACGCCCCACCCCCACCATCATCCTGGGCAACCGCCAGGA
>CAXTWJ010000163.1:0-5587 GCA_964247925.1 uncultured Sphingomonas sp. | reverse complement strand
CCGCCAGGACGAGCTGCAGTGGTGGAAGGACCAGAAGGCCGCCAACGGCTACCAGACGGTATCGGCCTCCATCGCGCCCGGCGTGTCGAGCCTGGCGTTCTGGGTGGCCCAGCAGATCCTCGACGGCCGCAAGGACCTGCCCCACGACATCACCGTGCCCTACCTCAAGTTCACGCAGGACACATTCGAGGCGGCCCTGCCCGGCATCCCCGTGGGCGGCGTCGCGAGCGCGGAATACACGCTGGACGACGCCAAGAAAGCGATCGACGCGAACGTGAAGAAGTAAGGCCGTCGCTCCCCTCCTCCCGCGCCGCGGGGGGAGGGCCTAGCCCTCGAGGTCCGATGCCCTCCTCCGCCAGCGTGATCCAGGTCGACGGCGTCGCCAAACGGTTCGGCGCCGTCACGGCGCTGGGCAGCGTGGATTTCACGGTGGCGGCCGGCGAATGCGTCGGGCTCGTGGGCCACAACGGCGCGGGGAAGTCGACCCTGATGCACGTGCTCGCGGGCACGCTCGCGCCCGACGATGGAACGCTGGCGGTGGGCGGCGACCCGCAGGCGCGCTACGGCGTGGAGCGCGCCCATCGGCTCGGCGTGCGCTGCGTGTTCCAGGAATTGTCGCTCTGCCCCAACCTGACGGTGGCGGAGAACACCCGCGTGCTGCACGCCGCCATCCGCGGCTTCGGGTGGCGGCGGCGCGCGGGCCGCCGCCCCCCGCCGCCGCGGCGACCCCGCGTGGGTCGGTCAGCGTGACGGAAAGGTCGGTGGGCGTGGCGCCGGCCGCGAACACTGGCGCGCCCGCCTGCCCGTCCAGGTCGCGCCCGCCCGCCTGCACGGCGTTGACCGTCGTCACGAAGTCGGTCGCGAGCGCGTTCAGCGACGCGCGCGTGTCGGCGAGGCGGCCCGCTCCTTCCGCGACCCCGGCGAGCGCGCCGCCGGCGGGCGTGAAGCTCTGGAACGTGCCGCCATTCTGCACCGACAGCGCGACCGCGCCGCCCTGGCGCTGATACGCCACGTGACCCGCGTCCGTGCCGCGCACGAAGGTGGGGCCGCCCGCGCCGAGGCTGACGGTGGCGCGGCCGATCGCGTCGAGATCGACGCCGACATCGCTGATCGCGCTCATCTGTTCCAGGAGCTGGTCGCGCTGGTCGGCCAGCTGCGCGGCGGTGGTGCCGCCGGGCGCGGCGCGCGCGAGGCCGTCATTGACCTTGGCGAGCGCGGTGCCCAGCGCGTTGAGCTTGTCGGCCGCCTGCTGGCCGGTGGTGTCGAGCTCGGCCATGCCCTGGTCGAGTTGCGCGCCCGTCGCCGTGAAGGCGGTGGCGAGCGACTGCGCGCCTTCCAGCAGCACCGCGCGCTGCGGCACGCTGCTGGGATCGGCGGCGAGCGCTTGCGCGGCGGTGAAGAAGCCGGTGAGCCGGTCGCCCAGCCCGCTGCCCGTCAGCGACGACTGAATGCGGTCGAGCCACACTGAGCCGGCCTCCGTGCGCGCGAGGTCGGCGCCGGCCGATCGCACGGCACTGGCACGATAGGGGTCGGCGGCGCGCGTGATGCCCGACACGGTGACGCCGCTGCCGGTGACGCCGCGCCCGGCGATGCCGTTCACCGTCGTCACCTCGGCCAGCGTCGCGGTGCGGCGCGTGTAGCCCGCGACGCCGGTATTGGCGATGTTGTCGCCCACCGTCGTCAGCGCGGTCTGGTACGCGCGCACGCCCGAGGCGCCGATGCCGAGCAGGTCGCTCATGGCTTGGACTCACCTTGGCTGCGCGCGAGAAAGTCCGTCATCGCCTTGCCGATGCCGATCGGCTGATGCTCCGCCATCGACTGCGCGACGCGCGCGTCCTGCATCTCGCTGAAGGTGTCGATCGCCTTGGAATCGAACAGCGGGTCGGCCAGCTTCGCCTGGCGCATCGCCTTCAGCATCATGCCGTCAAACGTGGCCTCGAACTGTTGACCCGCCTTTTTCAGATTGTCGGCGCCCGCCAGCCGGCTGAGGCCCGAACCGATACCGGTTATACCCGTCATAGCACGATCAACTCCGCCTTGAGCGCGCCCGCTTCCTTCAGCGCCTCCAGGATGGCGACCAGGTCGGCGGGCGACGCGCCGATGGCATTCACCGCCTTGACGACGTCGGCCAGGCGCGGCCCCGGCGCGAGGAGGAACATGGGCTTCTTCTCCTCCTCGACCGACACGCCCGAATGCTGTTCGAGCGCGGTCTGGCCCTGGCTCAATGGCGCGGGCTGCACGACGCGCTGCTGCTCGTCGATGCGCACGGTCAGCTTGCCATGGGTGACGGCGGCGGGGCCGACGCGCACGGCGGAGTTGATGACCACCGTGCCGGTGCGCGCGTTGACGATGACCCTGGCGGGCGGCTCGGCGGCGACCACGTCCAGGTTCTCGATGCGCGACATCATGGCGGCGCGCGGCTCGGCGCCGGGCGCGGCGCGCACGGAGACGGACACGGCGTCGATTGCCTCCGCCATGCCCGGCCCCAGCACCTTGTTGATCGCGCCCGCCACGTTCTGCGCGGTGGTCCAGTCGGCGCGCTGGAGATTGAAGGTCAGCGTCGGCGCGGCGTCGAAGCCGGTCGCGACCGTGCGTTCCACGGTGGCGCCGTCGGGGATGCGGCCGGTGGACGGAATGTTGATCACGATGCGCGAGCCGTCGGCGCCTTCCGCGCCCAGCCCGCCGACCGCCAGATTGCCCTGCGCCATGGCATAGACCTGCCCATCGGCGCCGAGCAGCGGGGTGAGGATCAGCGATCCGCCGCGCAGGGACTTGGCCTTGCCCATCGAGGCGACGGTGATGTCGAGCCGCTGGCCGGGCTTGGCGAAGGGCGGCAGCTCGGCCGTCACCATCACCACGGCGGCGTTCTTCATGCCCGGGTTGACGCCGGGCGGCAGCTGCAACCCGAAGCGCGATGCGACGGCCTTGAGCGATTGCACGGTGTATTCGAGATTGTCGTCACCCGTGCCGGGCAGGCCGACCACGATGCCATAGCCGGTCAGCTGGTTCGCGCGGATGCCCTGGAATGCGCCCAGATCCTTGATCCGGTCGGCGGACGCGGGGGTGGCGAGAACCAGCGCGGCCAGAAGGGCGAGGAAAACCGTCCACCAACCGTCACCCCGGGCCTGACCCGGGGTCCAACGCAGCGCGCGCGTGACGCTCTCGATCGAGGCGAGGCGAGGTGTTGCGGGTTGGATGCCGGCTCGAGGCCGGCATGACGGAATGGTGGTCATGTTCCTACCCTGCCCGAGCAATGGTTAAGGTCGCGCTAACCGTCAGAACGGGCTGACCACCTGGAAGAAGCGGCTGAGCCAGCCCTGGCGGCCGGCGCGCGCGCCGTCGCCCTTGCCGGTGTAGCTGATCTGCGCGTCCGCCACGCGGGTGGAGGGCACGCGGTTGTCGCGATCGACGTCCGCCATGCGGACCAGCCCCTTGATGCGGACGAACTCGTCGCCGCGGTTGAGCGTGACGCGCTTCTCGCCGCGCACCAGCATGGTGCCGTTGCCATAGACCTCCGCCACCGTCACCGACACCTCGCCCGACAGCGAGTTCGCCTGGTCGGCCGTCCCCTGCCCCTTGAAGTTGCGGTTGCCGCTGACGCTCGCGTCCGTGGGGCTGAACAGGCTGAGCGGCCCGGTGGACGGCGGCGTGAGGCCGAAGCCGCCATTCGAGTCCAGCTTGGAGGACGACGACTTGGACGCGGCCGTGCGCTCGACGAGCACGATGGTGAGCGGGTCGCCGACGCGCCGCGCGCGCCAGCCCTCGTACAGCGCGGCATAGCCGCCATCGGCCTGGAAGATCGCGCCGTTCGCGGGCGCGGTCACCGGCTGCGGAGAGGCGGGCGGCGGGCTGGCCCAGCTCTCGGGTTGCTTCTTGCGCGCCTCGGCGGCCGACGGAACCATGGCGGCCGCGACCAGCGCGGCGGCGGTGGCGGCGAGCGCCAGCTCGACCCAATAGTCGAAGCGGCCAAGGCCTCTGAGGGTGGGGACGCGGGAGGCCATCAGACGTTCTGGTTCACGTATTTGAGCATGTCGTCGGTCGCCTGGATCATCTTGGAATTGACCTCGTAGGCGCGCTGGGTCTCGATCATATCGACCAGCTCCTCGACCACGTTGACGTTGGACGCCTCCAGCATTCCCTGGCGCACCCGCCCGCGCCCGTCCTCACCCGCGACGCCCAGATTGGCGGCGCCGCTCGCGGCGGTCTCGACCAGGTAATTGTCGCCCGTCGCCTGCAACCCGGCGCCGTTGGGGAAGCTCGCGACCTGGATCTGGCCGATCTGCGTCGCCGCGTCCTGCCCGGGCACGGTCGCCGACACGGTGCCGTCCTGGCCGATCGTGATGTTGGTCGTTCCTTCCGGCACGGTGATGCCGGGCTGGACCTGATAGCCCTCGCTCGTCACCAGCAGCCCCTCGGGCGAGCGCGAGAAATTGCCGCTGCGCGTGTAGCCGAGCTGGCCGCCGGGCAGCTGCACCTGGAAATAGCCGTCGCCGTCCAATGCGAGGTCTAGGCTGTTGCCCGTGGTCTGCATCGACCCCTGCGTGTCGATCCGCGCCGTGCCCTGGATGCGCACGCCCGTGCCCAGGTTCAGGCCGGTCGCGTATTTGGACTCGGACGACGACGCCGCGCCCGGCGCGGTGACGAGCTGATAGGCCAGCGTCTCGAACGCGGCGCGGTCCTTCTTGAACCCGGTCGTGTTCACGTTGGCGAGGTTGTTGGAGATGACGCGCATCCGCATGTCCTGGGCGTCAAGCCCGGTCCGCGCGATGTGCATGGCGGCGCTGCTCATTTCACTTCCTTCCGATCAACAAACCCGTTCGTGTCGAGCGCAGTCGAGACACATGGTCCCTTGACGTCGCTCGGGACGAACGGGTCGGGAGAGTTCCTCACGACGGCAGACGCATCAGCGACGCGCCGCTCTCGTCCATGTCCTTGGCCGATTTCATCAGGTTGGCCGTCACCTCGTAGGAGCGCTGGTTCTCGATCATATCGACCAGCGCCTGCGTCATGTTGACGTTGGAGCCTTCCAGCGCGCCCGACGCGACGGTCGCGTCCAGATCCTCGGGCAGCGCGCCGCCGCCGCGCACGCGCAGCAGGTTGTCCATGCCCTTGACCGTGTCGGTGCCCTTGGCATTGGCGAGCTTGAGCCGGTCGATCACCTGCGGCTCGCCGCCCGACACCGGCACGATCGAGATCGAGCCGTCGGCCGCAATCGACAGCGATTTGTAGGGCGGCAGCGTGAGCGGCCCCGAGCCGCCCGGGACGATGTAGCCGTCGCCGGTCTGAAGCACGCCCGACGGCGCCACCTCCAGGTCGCCGCGCCGGGTGTACGCTTCCGTGCCATCGGGCGCTTGCACCGCCAGCCACGCATCGCGGCCAGTGACCGCGACGTCGAGCGGCCGCCCGGTCTGCTGCAGCGCGCCCGGCGTGCGGTCAGCGTCCGTCACCTCCTCGCTGGTGGGGCTGCGCGCCTCCAAGGTGGTGCCGCCGCCCTTCAAGGCGATCTGGTCGAACACCACCCGATCGGCGCGAAAGCCGGTGGTGGACGCGTTCGCCATGTTGTTGGCGATCGCCGCCTGCGCCGCCA
>CAXTWJ010000162.1:0-6329 GCA_964247925.1 uncultured Sphingomonas sp. | reverse complement strand
CGCGTCCCCAACCCAGCCACCGGAAATACCGCCTTGCGTACCCGCCTGATCGTCACACCCAGTCCTTTGCTTGGCTTGGCGCGCGGTAGCCGCCCCTCGACTCATCGACAAACCTATGCGGCAAGCGGGTTAGCGCCGCTTTAAGCTGCCGACGGTAGGAAAACGGCCATGGCCACCATCCTCGTCGTGTTCGGCACCCGTCCCGAGGCGATCAAGCTGTTCCCCGTCGTGCGCGCGTTGCAGGCCACCCCCGGCCTGACCGTGCGCACCTGCGTCACCGCGCAGCATCGCGGGCTGCTCGACCAGGTGCTCGCGATCGCGGACCTCCGCCCGGACATCGACCTCGACCTGATGGAGCCGGGACAGACGCTGGATCGGCTCACCGCGCGGCTGCTCACCGGGCTGGGCGAGGTGATGGATCGCGAGCGGCCCGATTGGGTGATCGTGCAGGGCGACACCGCCACCGCCATGGCCGGCGCGCTGGCGGCCTATTACCGGCAGGTGCCGGTCGCGCACGTCGAGGCAGGACTCCGGTCCAACGACATCTATCATCCCTGGCCCGAGGAGGTGAACCGCTGCATCGTCGCGCCGATCGCACGGCTGCATTTCGCGCCGACACAGACGGCGGCGGACGCGCTCCGGCGGGAGAACGTCGCGCCCGACACCATCCACGTCACCGGCAACACGGTCGTGGACGCGCTGCAATGGACGCGCGCCCGGGTCGAGGCGGAGCCGGCGCTGGCGGCGGGATTGGACGCCCATCTCGAGCGTGTCGCGGGCAAGCGGCTGGTGCTGGTGACGACCCACCGGCGCGAGAATTTCGGCGACGGCATGGCGTCGATCGCCCGTGCGCTGGTCCGCATCGCCGATCGCGGCGACACCGCGCTGCTCTTCCCCGTCCACCCCAATCCGCAGGTCGGGCCGGTGATGGACGCGATCATCGGCGACCGGCCCGCGATCGTGCGCATCCCACCGCTCGACTATCCGACCTTCGTCCGCGCGCTGGCGCGGTGCGACCTGGTCCTGTCCGATTCGGGCGGCGTGCAGGAGGAGGCGCCCGCGCTGGGCAAGCCGGTGCTGGTGATGCGCGAGACGACCGAGCGCCCCGAAGGCGTGGCCGCGGGCACCGCCCGGCTGGTCGGCACCGACGAGGACCGCATCGTCCACGAAGTCTCAACGCTTCTGGACGATAGCGACGCCCATGCCGCGATGGCCCGCGCCCACAATCCGTTCGGCGACGGCCATGCCGCGGCGCGGATAGCGGGGCTGATCGCGGATGCTTGCCGACACTGACCTTTCCGTCTGCGTGCTGGGGCTGGGCTATATCGGCCTGCCCACCGCCGCGGTGATCGCGCGCACGGGCGCCCGGGTGCTGGGCGTGGACGTGAGCGCGTCGGTGGTCGAGACCGTCAACTCCGGCCGGGTGCATATCGAGGAGGTCGATCTGGACGGCCTCGTGTCCGGCGTGGTCGCGCGCGGCACGCTGACCGCCTCGACGCAGGTCGCGCCCGCCGACGTGTTCGTGATCGCGGTGCCGACACCGTTCGCCGACGATCACCAGCCCGATATCGGCTATGTGCTGCAGGCCGCCAACAGCGTGGCGACCGTGCTGAAGGCCGACGATACCGTGATCCTCGAATCGACCTCGCCGGTGGGCACCACCGAGCAGGTCCGCGACCTGCTGGCGCGGCTGCGCCCCGACCTGCGCGTGCCGGGGCGGACCGGGGAAGCCGCCGACGTCGCGATCGCCTATTGCCCCGAGCGGGTGCTGCCGGGCCGCATCCTGCACGAGCTGATCGCCAACGATCGCGTCATCGGCGGCATCACGCCTCGCTGCGCGAGGAAGGCCCTGGGCTTCTATCGCCGCTTCGTGCGCGGTGCCTGCGTCACCACGGGCGCGCGCGCGGCCGAGATGACCAAGCTGAGCGAGAATGCCTTCCGCGACGTCAATATCGCCTTCGCCAACGAGCTGAGCCTGGTCGCCGACCGGCTGGGCGTCGATGTCTGGGAGGTGATCCGGCTGGCCAACCGCCACCCGCGCGTGAACATCCTCCAGCCCGGGCCCGGCGTCGGCGGCCACTGCATCGCGGTCGATCCGTGGTTCCTGGTCGCCGCCGCGCCCGAGGCGACGCCGCTGATCCGCACGGCGCGCGAGGTGAACGACGGCAAGGTCGCCCATGTCGTCGAACAGGCGGCGGCGCTGATCGAGGCGCATCCCGGGCAGCCGGTCGCGTGCCTGGGCCTGGCCTTCAAGGCCAATATCGACGACTTCCGCGAGAGCCCGGCCCTGGCAATCAGCGTCGCGCTGGCCGCGAGGTTCGGCGCGCGCGTGCGCGTCGTCGAACCCTATGCGGCCACCCTGCCCCTCGCCTTTGACGGGACTGGCGCGCAGCTCACCGACATCGACACCGCGCTCTCCACCTGTCCGGTGATGGTGGTGCTGGTCGATCACGACCTGTTCCGTTCGGTTCCGCTGGAGGAACGCGCCGCCAAGGCCGTGCTCGACACGCGCGGCATCTGGCCCGACCAGCCCCGACTGCCCGCGGCGGAGCCGCTGCGCCTCGCCAGCTGACGCTTGTGACGCCGGGAAGCCGCGCCTATGTCCGGCGCCCTCCTCGCACAGATCGTGTCCATGCTGGCCAAGCTGCTAAAATCGCGTCGTTCTCCCGAGCGGTGCCCCGCCATCCCGACCGGACAGCGCGTGTACGCCGTGGGCGACGTCCATGGCTGCCTGACCGAGCTGGACGAGCTGCTCGCGCTGATCGAGGCCGATGACGCGCAGCGGCCGGAGGCGGAGGTCACTCTGGTCTTCATCGGCGACCTGGTCGATCGCGGACCGGCCAGCGCGCAGGTGATCGACCGCCTCGCCGACCTGGTCGGCGCGCGACCGGGCGTGCGCGTGCTGGCGGGCAACCACGAGGAGATCCTGCTGCGCGCGCTGGACGGCGACGACAAGGCGCTCAAGCTGTTCTGCCGGATCGGCGGACGCGAGACCGCGATCAGCTATGGCATCGCCGCCGCCGATTACGAGCGGATGGACTATGTGGAGCTGGCCGCCGCGCTGAACGCCCATGTGCCCGCCCGCCATCGCGCGTTTTTCGAGCAGCTGGAGGACATGATCGTGCTGGGCGACTACCTGTTCGTTCACGCGGGTGTCCGACCCCATGTCGCGCTCGATCAGCAGCAGCCCGAGGATCTGCGCTGGATCCGGTCCAGCTTCCTCGATCATGGCCGCCCGCTGGAAAAGATGGTGGTTCACGGCCACACCATCGCCGAGGCGGTCGATCGACAGCCGCACCGGATCGGGATCGACACGGGCGCGTATCAGACGGGGCGGCTCACCGCGATCGGGCTGGAAGGCTCGAACAGCTGGACGCTGCAGACCGACGGGGATACGCGGCGCGGCAATCAGGATGGGTCGCTAAATCGCGTTTTCTCTTAACCTTGGCTGTGCTATCGCGCCCATGCGGAGCCGCCTTGTTGCGGTGCCGCAAGCGTTAACGGTTCCGCGTCTGTCTTGTAGCGGGTTGTCACATCAGCTGAATCGTGGCAGTGCGCTGCCGACGAGTTTGAAAAGGGAGTTCTTCATGCGTCTTGGGAAGTATCTCATGGCCGCCGCCGCCGCCACGATGGCGGTTGCTCCGGCCGTTGCCGCGCCGGCCAATTCGGCCGCCAGCCTGTCGGTGGCCAAGTCGGTCCGCGCCGGCGCCTCGACCGACAAGAACAGCGCGCTCGCCGGCGGCGGCGTGTTCATCGCGATCATCGCGGCCGCGGCCGTGATCGTCGGCATCGTGATCGTCGCCAAGGAAGATGACTCGCCCGACAGCAACTGAGCTGTCGAACAGGTCGAAGGAATAGCGGTCTTCGGGCCGCTATTTTTTTGCCTGCTGGTCGGGTGATCCGACGCGATCGGCAAGATGATGGGGCCAGAAGAGTGGGTCGACCGCGACAGCCGACCGGCTCGTTTGGGCGGCAATGGCTGTTGATCGGACCCGAGGCCGAGCGCGACGGCCGTCCACCGCCATCAAGCCGCGGACCACGGTCGAGCCGCTCGGCCCGCGCCCATGCCGTGACGAGGAGAGATTCGGCAGGCGGCGCCACAACCCCGCCCGGTCACGCCTATCGCGGCGGCGTAGCGCCCGGCGCGCCGCCGGGACCGCCCGGCAGACCGCCGGCCCCGCCCGCGCCCGCCTGCTGTGCCTGCATCTGGCGCAGGACGGCTTCGGGGATGAAGTCCACCAGTTCCAGGTCGAATACCAGCGTGGCGTTGGGCGGGATCGGGCCGGCGCCGGCCGCGCCATAGCCCAGCTTGGGCGGCAGCCAGATGCGGTACTTCGCGCCCTTGTGCATCAGCTTCAGCGCTTCGGAGAAGCCGGGCACGACGCCGGCGACCGGCATCGGTGTCGGCCGCTGCGACTTGTCGAAGGTGGTGCCGTCGAGCAGCTTGCCCTCATAGTTGATCAGCGCGACGTCGGCGTCGGTCGGCGTGCCGCCACCGGGCTGGCCGGGCTTGACCACCTTGTATTGCAGTCCCGAGGCGGTGGTCACGACGCCACGCCCGCGCTGCTCGCGCACCAGCGCCGGATCGCCCTGGCGCGCCAAGGCGTAGGCGGAGAAGAGCGCCAGCGCGATGCCGAGCCACAGCCAGACGAGGTAGCCCCGCTTCACGGGGCGCAGCGGCACGGCGGTGACGGTGGTCATGAGCTTCTCGCCTGACGGCCGCGCCTGCCGACGCGGCAAAGGTAACGAAAGGTAACGCCTGCGCGCCACCGGCGCGCAGGTCGGGCGCGTTACCGGGCGCCGTCGCGCTCGGCGCGCTTGCGCTCCAGCTTGCGGGCACGGCGCACCGCCGCGGCACGTTCGCGCGCGCGCTTCTCCGACGGCTTCTCGTAATGGCGGCGCAGCTTCATCTCGCGATAGACGCCCTCGCGCTGCAGCTTCTTCTTGAGCGCGCGCAGGGCCTGATCAACATTGTTGTCGCGGACGATGATCTGCATGGGTAAACGAAAGCTCCGGGCAAGAACAAACGCGCCGCCGGGCGGGCGTCGTTCAACAAGGGTCGGCCGCTAGCAAAAGCAAGGACGCCTGGCAAGGCCGCCCGCGCCGCCCCGCCCGTTGCCAGGGACGCGGCGGAGGTGCTACCGCGCCATCGTCACCCATATCAACCGTCGCCGGCCCGGTGTCACCGGGCGATGCATGGCAGAGCCACAGCTTGGAACCCCGCATCGTCGCGGCGATCGCGTTGGTCGTAACCAGCGGCGCCGGACTGGTCACGTCGCTGGCCATCTACCTTCCGTGCCGTCGTCGGGGGCGGCTGCGCCGGCGCGGGCTCAAGACCTACGGCCACTGACCTGTTGCGCGAGCGCCACAGCCCCGCACGATCCGTCGTGTATTGCGGGCCTGCAATCCGCGCGATACCGGATAGGCCCACGACCGGGCCATGCAGCTGATCGAGATCGACGCGGAAACCGCCATGACCCGGGTCACCCGCATCCTGATCGTCGATGACGATCCCGGCATCCGCGAGTTGACGGCCGCCTTTCTGGGCACGCACGGCTACCTGGTCGATACCGCCGCAGACGGTGCCGAGATGCGGCGGCGGCTGGCCTGCGAAAGCTACGCGCTGGTCGTCCTCGATGTCATGATGCCGGGCGAGGACGGGCTGTCGATCCTGCGCTCGCTGGACCGCGCGACCAGCCCGGCCGTCATCATCGTGTCGGTGATCGGCGAGGAGGTGGATCGCATCGTCGGGCTGGAGATGGGCGCCGACGATTATGTCGCCAAGCCGGCCAACCCGCGCGAGCTGCTGGCCCGCATCCGTTCGGTGCTGCGCCGCAAGGGCGAGGCGCCGACCGCCTCCCCTGCCCCGGCCCGCGCCTATCGCCGCTTCGCCGGCTGGCGGCTGGACCCGCTCGCGCGCCAGCTGCTCGACCCGGACGAGGTCGTGATCAACCTGTCGGACGGCGAGTTCCGGCTGCTGATGACCTTCGTGGACCACCCCCGCCGCGTGCTGACGCGCGACTTCCTGCTCGACCACGCGCGCGGCCATGATGCCGAGCATTTCGATCGTGCGATCGACGTGCAGGTCAGCCGGTTGCGGCGCAAGCTGGCGCGCCCCGACGGGAGGAGCGGCGACGACCTGATCCGTACCGTCCGCAACGAAGGCTATATGTTCACCGCCGATGTCGCCTGACCGGCCGGCCCGGGGTCGCTCGGTCGCGTCCTCCATCATGCTGCTCGTCGTGGCGGCGCTGGGGGCCGCGACCGCCGTGCTGTTCGCGGTGACGTTCAACGGCCCGCCACCGATGCCCGCGCCGCAGAGCTTCGCC
>CAXTWJ010000161.1:0-6344 GCA_964247925.1 uncultured Sphingomonas sp. | reverse complement strand
GCGAGACACTCAAGGAAGGCGTCAAGCGCGTCGTCAACAACCACTCTTCTTCCTCCGCGTCTCCGCGCCTCCGCGTGAACCAATCTTCTGGAGCATAAGATGTTCGATCTTTCAGGCATGACCGCGCTCGTTACCGGGGCCTCCGGCGGGATCGGCTCGGCGATCGCGCGCGCGCTGGCGGGGCAGGGGGCGCGGGTGGCGGTGTGCGGCTGCAACGCGGAGAAGCTCACCGCCTTTCGCGCCGAGCTGGGCGGCGAGCATGTCGCGGTGCCAGCGGACCTGGCCGACCCGGTCGCGGTCGATCACCTCGTCCCGGCCGCCGCCGAAGCGGCGCTCGGGTCGCTCGACATCCTGGTCAACAATGCCGGCGTCACGCGCGATAATCTCGCCATGCGCATGAAGGATGATGAATGGGATCAGGTGATCCGCGTCAATCTGGAGGCCGCGTTCCGGCTGGTGCGCGCCGCGGCCAAGCCGATGATGAAGGCTCGGTTCGGGCGGGTGATCTCCATCACCTCGGTCGTGGGCGCGACCGGCAATCCGGGGCAGGCCAACTACGCCGCGTCCAAGGCGGGGCTGGTGGGCATGTCGAAGGCGCTGGCGCAGGAGCTGGCAAGCCGGAACATCACCGTCAACTGCGTCGCGCCCGGCTTCATTCGCTCGGCGATGACGGACGTCCTGCCCGACGCGCAGAAGACCGCGCTGACCGCGCGCATCCCCGCCGGCGACCTGGGCACGGGCGAGGACATCGGTGCGGCGGTGGTGTATCTGGCCAGCCGCGAGGCGGGCTACGTCACCGGCCAGACGCTTCACGTCAACGGCGGGATGGCGATGATCTAGCCTTCCGTTCGTGGGCCGGAACGGGGCAGGGCGGCGGCGAAACCCCGCTTGCCACGCAACGAACCCCGTTCTACCGACGTTCAGGAACGATCAAACCCAAGAGGGACTGGAAGACCATGAGCGAGACCGCCGACCGCGTGAAGAAGATCGTCGTCGAGCACCTCGGCGTCGAGGCCGACAAGGTGACGGAGGACGCGAGCTTCATCGACGACCTGGGCGCGGATTCGCTCGACATCGTCGAGCTGGTGATGGCCTTCGAGGAGGAGTTCGGCGTCGAGATCCCCGACGACGCCGCCGAGAAGATCTCGACCGTCAAGGACGCGATCAGCTACATCGACGAGCACAAGGGCTGATTTGGGGCTGAGCCACAGCTCGGGTTAAGTATCGACGGCTCCCGCCCGGGCACGGGCCGGGAGCCGTTTTCGTGTTGGAACAAGAGGACGCAAGAGATGCGGCGTGTGGTCGTCACCGGACTGGGCCTGGTCACCCCCCTGGGGGCGGATGTCGAGACGGCGTGGCGGAACATCGTGGCGGCGAAATCGGGCGCGGGCACCATCACGCGCTTCGACGCGACCGAGTTCCACACCAATTACGCCTGCGAGGTGAAATCCGCCGACCATGAATACGGGTTCGATCCCGGCAAGCGGGTCGATCACAAGGTGCAGCGCCAGGTCGATCCGTTCATCGTCTATGGGATCGACGCCGCCGGCCAGGCGCTGGAGGATGCCGGGCTGACCGAGATGAGCGAGGCCGAGCGCTATCGCGCGGGCTGCTCGATCGGGTCGGGGATCGGCGGGCTGCCGGGGATCGAGAGCGAGTCGCTGGTGCTGGCGGAGAAGGGCCCGAAGCGCGTCTCCCCGCACTTCGTCCATGGCCGGCTCATCAACCTCATCACCGGCCAGGTCACGATCAAATACGGGCTGATGGGTCCCAACCACGCGGTCGTGACGGCGTGCTCGACGGGCGCGCACTCGATCGGCGACGCGGCGCGGATGATCGCGATGGACGATGCCGACGTCATGCTCGCCGGCGGCGCGGAGGGCGCGATCTGCCCGATCGGGATCGCCGGTTTCGGCCAGGCGCGGGCGCTGTCCACCGGCTTTCGCGACGAGCCGTGGCGCGCGAGCCGTCCCTATGACCGCGACCGCGACGGCTTCGTCATGGGCGAGGGCGCGGGCGTCGTCTGCCTGGAGGAATATGAGCGCGCCAAGGCACGCGACGCGAAAATCTATGCCGAGGTGATCGGCTACGGCCTGTCGGGCGACGCCTATCATGTCACCGCGCCGCATCCCGACGGGTCGGGTGCGTATCGAGCGATGGCGATGGCCGTAAGGAAGTCGGGGCTGGCGCTGGACGACATCGATTACGTCAACGCGCACGGCACCTCCACGCCGCTCGGTGACGAGCTGGAGCTGGGCGCGGTGCGGCGGCTGTTCGGCGACGCGATCGGCGGGCTGTCGATGAGCTCGACCAAGTCGGCGATCGGTCACCTGCTCGGCGGCGCGGGCGCGGTGGAGTCGATCTTCTGCATCCTGGCGCTGCGCGATCAGGTCGCGCCGCCGACGCTCAACCTCGACAACCCCAGCGACAATTGCGCGGGCGTCGATCTGGTGCCGCATCAGGCCAGGCAGCGCCCGATCAGGGCGGTGCTGAACAATTCGTTCGGCTTCGGCGGCACCAACGCCTCGCTGGTGATGCGGGCGGTCTGACGCCGTGCGCCGGCTCGGCTACGGGGTGATCGCGGCGCTGCTGGCGGTGGCGCTGCTGTTCGCGGTCATCCATGGATGGAGCGGGCGCGGGCCGACCACCAAGCCGATCGCGTTCCAGGTGCCCGAGGGCGCGACGCTGGGCACCACCGCGCGCGATCTGGAGAAGGCCGGCGCGATCCGATCCGCCTACCGGTTCCGGCTGCTCGCCCGCGCGCTGGGCTCGTCCGACCCGATCAAGGCGGGGGAGTACCGCATCCGCGCGGGGCAGAGCGCGGCGTCGATCCTCCATATGCTGCAATCGGGCCGCGTCCTGCAGCGCCTGGTCGTCGTGCCGGAAGGCTGGCCCTCGGTGCTGGCGCAGGAAGCCTTGCAGCACGCCGATGGCCTGACCGGCCCGGTGCCGACGATCGCCGAAGGCTCGATCCTGCCCGACAGCTACGCCTTCGACCGCGGCGACACGCGCGCGAGCGTGGTCAGGCGGATGCAGAAGGCGATGAGCGCGTATCTCGCCCAGGCCTGGGCGAAGCGCCGGCCCGGCATTGCCGTCACCACGCCCGCGCAGGCGGTGATCCTGGCCTCGATCGTCGAGAAGGAGACGGGCAAGCCCTCCGAGCGCAGGCTGGTCGCGGCGGTGTACGGCAATCGCCTGCGCGCGGGGATGCCGCTCCAGGCCGACCCGACCGTCATCTACCCGATCACCAAGGGCAAGCCGCTCGGCCGGCGCATCCTGCTGTCCGAGCTCCACGCCAAGAACGGTTACAACACCTACGCCGAACGCGGCCTGCCCGTCGGCCCGATCGCCAACCCCGGGCGGGCGTCCATCGACGCGGTGCTCGATCCACTGCCAAGCAGCGACCTGTACTTCGTTGCTGACGGCTCAGGCGGCCACGTGTTCGCGACGACGCTGGCGCAGCACAACGCGAATGTCGCGAAGTGGCGCGAGTATCGGCGGGTGCACGGAATCTGATCGTCATGCCGGCCCTGTGCCGGCATCCACCGTTGGGCTGTCCTGACGTGTAGAGTAGCTGTCGACGGTTGCGCGGTTCGCCGGTGGACCCCGGCACAAGGCCGGAGTGACGTCAGCATCCGTCAAGGCGCCCAGTGAATGTCCACCGGCAGCTCCGCGTTCGCCAGCACCCGGCCGATCGGAAACTCGGACGATTCGCCGTCCTTCAGCGCGCGCTCCAGCACCTCGCGCTTCTTGGCGCCGGTGATCGCGATGGTCAGCGCCTTGGCGGTGACGATGCCCTGCCGCGACAGGGTGACGCGCGCGACCGGCGCTTCCGGGGGCAGCGGCTCGGGCAGCACGCCCAGCGCGCGGCGCTCGCGCGGGCCCGACAACGCCTCGTCGTAATCGGGGCCGTGGAAGATCGAGGCGGTATGGCCGTTCTCGCCCATGCCGAGCAGGCACAGGTCCAGCGGCCAGTGCAGGTCCTGCATCAGCGCGTCGGCCGAGCGCCCGGCCGCCTTGTAGTCGGCGGTCGCGGACGGCACGATCGGGATGACTCGCGCGCCCTTGGGGATGAACGCCTTGCCGATCATGGTGACGTTGGACAGGGCATCCCCGATCGGCACCACGCGCTCGTCGGTCGGCACGATCGTCACGCGCTTCCAGTCCAGCTTGGCCACGGCGAGCTTGGCATAGATCGGCGCGGGCGTCTTGCCGCCGGCCAGCGCGATCACCGCGCCGCCGCGCGCGTCGAGCGCGGACTCGATCACGAACTGCAGATCGCCCGCGACCGCGTCGGCCATCTCGGCCGCGTCGTCATAGTCCCACCATTCGACTTCTTCGGTCATCATTCTTCCTTTTTGCCCTCTCCCGTTTTCGCGGGAGAGGGTGGCCGACCCCCGCGAAGGCGGGGGAGGTCGGGTGAGGGGGTGTGTGTTGAAGCGCGCCCGCCCGGCCTACCCATGCCGCTACGCGGCTGTCCCTCTCCCGCAAAAGCGGGCGAGGGCAGGTGTCAGTCATCCTGCCACGTCACCCCGTCGCGCTCGGTGAGCGCGATCGCGGAGGACGGACCCCAGCTGCCCGACGTGTAGCTCTTGGGCTTGGTTCCGTTCGCGGCCCAGCCGGCGCGGATCGCGTCGATCCAGGTCCACTGCGCCTCCACCTCGTCGCGGCGCACGAACAGCGTCTGGTCGCCCTCGATCAGGTCGAGCAGCAGCCGCTCGTACGCGATGCGCCGCCGCTGGCCGGCGAACTCATGGTCGAGCGACAGGTTGAGCGGCACCTCGCGCAGCTTCACGCCGTCGCGGTCCAGCCCCGGCTCCTTGGCCATCACGAGCAGCTGGATGTATTCCTCCGGCTGCAGGCGGATCACCAGCACGTTGGGCTGGAGCAGCCCGCCGGTGCCGGAGAACATGGAATGCGGCACCGGCTTGAACTGGATCGCGATCTCCGACCGCCTGGCCGCCATGCGCTTGCCGGTGCGCAGGTAGAAGGGCACGCCCTGCCAGCGCCAGTTATCGACGTGCGCCTTGATCGCGACGAACGTCTCGGTGGTGGACGGCTTGCCCAGCTCGTCGGTGTAGCTCCTGACGATCTGGCCGCTGACGGCGCCAGCGCCATACTGGCCCGTCACCGTCACCTTGGGCGTGTCCTCCGGCGTGATCAGCCGCAGCGAGTGGAACACCTTGGCCTTCTCGTCGCGGATGGCGGTCTTGTCGTAGCGCGCGGGCGGCTCCATCGCGACGAGCGCGAGCAGCTGCAGGATGTGATTGGCCACCATGTCCCGGAGCGCGCCGGCGCCGTCATAATAGCCCGCGCGCTCCTCCAGCCCGACCGTCTCCGCGATGGTGATCTGGATATTATCGATCCCGCGCGCGTTCCAGATCGGCTCGAAAAAAGTATTGCCGAAGCGCAGCGCCATGATGTTCTGCACCGTCTCCTTGCCGAGGTAATGATCGATGCGGAAGATACGGTCCTCGGGAAAGACCTTGGCGACGGCGTCGTTGATCTCCTGACTGGAAGCAAGGTCGTAGCCGAGCGGCTTCTCCAGCCCGATCCGCACCGTATCGCCCGCCAGCCCGACGCTCTCCAGCCCGGTGATGGCCGCCTCGAACAGCGACGGCGCGGTGGACAGGTAGATGGCGAGCCCGCCCGAGACATCGCCGACCTTCTCGGCGAGCGGCTTGAACCCTTCCGCCTGGCTCATGTCCATCGATTGGTAACCAAGCCGCTTGAGAAAGCCGTCCAGCGCGCTTTCGTCCTTGCGGTCGTCGGGCAGGTATTTGTCGAGTGCCTTCTTGGCGAACTCGCGATAGCTCGCGTCGTCATAGTCGGACCGCGCGGCGCCGGTGATCGTCAGTCCCTCCGGCAGCAGCCCGTCGGCGTGCAGTCCATATAAGGACGGCAACAGCATCCGCTGCGCCAGGTCGCCCGACGCGCCGAACAGGAGCAGCTTGCCCACCGGATCGCGTTGCATCGTGGTCACTCCTTGGTGAGGTGGAGGCCGGCGAGCGGGTCGAGCCCGGCCATGAGATTGAGGTTCTGGACCGCCGCGCCACCCGCGCCCTTGCCCAGATTATCCAGCGTGGCGAGCAGACGCGCCTGCCCGGTCGCGTCGTCGCCATGCACGTGGAGCGTCAGCCGGTCGGTGCCCGCGTCGTCCTCGATCCGGACCAGCGTCGCGTCGCCAGGCGCCAGGCGGATCAGCGGACAGCCCTCATAGGCCTCCGCCAGCGCCGACCGGATCGCCGCCAGCGTCGGCCTGAGCGGCAGCGCGTGGAGGTGCAGCCCCACCTCCACCACCATGCCGCGGGGGGGGCGCGCGACGGCGGGGGTGAAGACGGGCG
>CAXTWJ010000160.1:4267-6356 GCA_964247925.1 uncultured Sphingomonas sp. | reverse complement strand
CCCGAATATTACGAGCGGGTCACGAGCACGCGGACCTACCAGGACCGGCTCGACACGCTGGCCCATGTCCGCGACGCGGGGGTGAGCGTGTGCTGCGGCGGCATCGTCGGCATGGGCGAGACGCGCGAGGACCGCGTCGGCTTCGTCCACGCGCTCGCCACGCTGCCGCGCCATCCGGAGAGCGTCACCGTCAATGCGCTGGTGCCGATCAGGGGCACGCCGCTGGGCGACATGCTCGCCGACACGCCAATGGGACGGCTCGACGACATCGAATTCATCCGCGTCGTCGCCGCCGCCCGAATCTGCTGCCCGCGCTCTATGGTGCGCCTGAGCGCCGGCCGCGAGAGCATGAGCGAGGCGACGCAGGCGCTCTGCTTTCTGGCGGGCGCCAACTCCATGTTCACCGGCGACAAGCTGCTCACCACCGGCAACGCCGGCGACAGCACCGACGCGGCGCTGTTCGCGAAGCTCGGGCTGCGCGCGCTGGCGGGCGAGGAGCCGATGCGGGTCGGAGAGCCGGTATGTTGATCCTTGCCATGCTGTTGCAAGCGCAAGCAGCGAAGGACTGCTACTCGGCAGATGCCGATCAAGACATCGCCCAATGCTGGACTGACACTTACGACAAAGCCGACAAGGAAATGAACCGCGTCTGGCTCGATACCCTGAAAGCCGCCCGCGACGCGGACAAAGTTTTCTCGCCTACACAGCGCCGTGCTGCGGCCTCCGCTGCTGATGACCTGCTTTCGTCGCAGCGGGCTTGGCTCAAGTATCGCGACGCCCAGTGTGCTGTAGAAGCAGATTACGCACAAGGCGGGTCGCTTGAGAATGTAATTCGCGGCGAGTGCGGGGCCAAGATGACGCAAGAGCGCATTAAGGCGTTGCGCGATCTGGCTGAAGGTTTTCGAGAAGGCTGATGTTCAAGAAAATCCTGGTCGCCAACCGCGGCGAGATCGCCTGCCGCGTCATGCGCACCGCCAAGCGCATGGGCATCGCCACCGTCGCGGTCTACTCCGACGCCGACGCGCGCGCGCCGCATGTGTTGATGGCCGACGAGAGCGTCCGCCTCGGCCCCGCGCCCGCCGCCGAGAGCTATCTCAAGGCCGAGCTGATTCTGCTCGCGGCCAAGGAAACCGGCGCCGACTGCATCCACCCCGGCTACGGCTTCCTGTCCGAGCGCGAGAGCTTCGCGCGCGCCTGTGCCGAGGCGAGCATCGCCTTCATCGGCCCACCGCCCAACGCGATCGCGGCGATGGGGGACAAGATCGAGTCGAAGAAGCTCGCCAAGGCGGCCGGCGTCAACGTCGTGCCCGGCTTCCTGGGCGAGATCGCGGACACCGACGAGGCGGTGCGGATCGCGACCGACATCGGTTATCCGGTGATGATGAAGGCGTCGGCCGGCGGCGGCGGCAAGGGGATGCGGCTGGCGTATAGCGAACAGGACGTCCGCGAGGGCTTCGAGGCGACCAAGCGTGAAGGGCTGGCGAGCTTCGGCGACGACCGCGTATTTATCGAGAAGTTCATCGAGAGCCCGCGCCACATCGAGATCCAGGTGCTCGGCGACCAGCACGGCACCGTCCTGTACCTGGGCGAGCGCGAATGCTCGATCCAGCGCCGCCACCAGAAAGTGGTCGAGGAGGCGCCGTCGCCCTTCGTCACGCCCGCGATGCGCAAAGCCATGGGCGAGCAGGCCGTCGCACTCGCCCAGGCGGTCGGTTACTACAGCGCCGGCACGGTGGAGCTGATCGTCTCGGGCGCCGACACGACGGGGCAGGGCTTCTATTTCCTCGAGATGAACACCCGGCTCCAGGTCGAGCATCCGGTGACCGAAGCGATCACCGGCCTCGACCTGGTCGAACAGATGATCCGGGTCGCGGCGGGCGAGCCGCTCGGGCTGACCCAGGACGACGTCCAGCTCCACGGCTGGGCGGTCGAGAACCGCGTCTATGCCGAGGACCCGTATCGCGGGTTCCTGCCGAGCACCGGCCGGCTCGTCCGCTACCAGCCGCCGGACAGAGAGAACACGCCTTATCGCAGCGTGACCAAAGGTGCCTCGACGACGCGCCGCCCCAACGCGGATGGTTGGGTGTCT
>CAXTWJ010000160.1:3267-4257 GCA_964247925.1 uncultured Sphingomonas sp. | reverse complement strand
GACAACACGACCACGGCCGGCCCGGCACCGCAATCGAACTGGGCAAAATCGAGCCCGCACGCCTCGCAGGAGGGCCGCACCGGCAGTAACCCCTGGAACAGGTGGCCCGCGCCGCCGCGCGGCACGAACGGTGATGGTGGGCTGTCTCCACCTCCGTTCGTCCCGAGCGAAGGCGAGGAACAAGTCCCCTACACCCGCGTGGACGACGGCGTCACCGAGGGTGGCGAGGTGTCGATCTTCTACGACCCCATGATCGCCAAGCTGATCACTTGGGCCCCGACGCGCGAGGCCGCGATCGACGCGCAGGTCGGCGCGCTCGACCGCTTCGTGGTGGAGGGCGTCGGCAACAATATCGACTTCCTGTCCGCGCTGATGCAGCACCCCCGCTTCCGCGAGGGCGCGCTCACCACCGGCTTCATCGCGGAGGAATATCCCGACGGCTTTACCGGCGCGCCCGCGAGCGCGGAGCTGATCCGCACGCTCGCCGCCGTCGCCGCGTTCGCCGCGACCGCCGAGGCCGACCGCGCGCGGCGCGTGGATGGCCAGCTCGGCCGCCGCCTGCCGCCGCCCGGCGAATGGGTCGTGCGGATCGGCCAGCGCGAGCATCAGGGGCTGCTCGCCACCGACACGGTCGTGGTCGATGGCGACGAGCTCGACCTCGCGATGGAATACACGCCCGGCGACACGCTGGTCGAGGTCGAGGTCGAGGTCGAGGCGGACGGCGCGCCGCTGGCGGTCAGGTTGCAGCGCACCCGTACCGGCTTCCGCCTCACCACGCGCGGGCGCAGTCACGTCGCGCGCGTCCTGCCCGCGCACGTCGCGGCTTACGCCCACCACCTGATCGAGAAGGTGCCGCCGGACCTCAGCCGCTTCCTGCTCGCCCCGATGCCCGGCCTGCTCGTCCGCCTCCACCCCGCCGCCGGCCCCCCCGGCGAGGCCCGCCACCCCCTCGCCGGCGGGGGATCGATGAAGATTGAGAACAACCAGCGC
>CAXTWJ010000160.1:0-3257 GCA_964247925.1 uncultured Sphingomonas sp. | reverse complement strand
CCCCCCCGCCCCGCCGCCCGCCCCCCCCCCCCCCCCCGGGCGCGCGGCCCCCGGGGGCCCGCCCGGCCAGCCGCTCGCCGTCGTGGAAGCGATGAAGATGGAGAACATCCTGCGCGCCGGGAAAGCGGGCACGGTCAAGGCGGTGCAGGCCAGGGCGGGCGAGAGCCTGGCGGTGGATCAGGTCATTCTTGAACTGGAATGACTGCGCCCCGTCACCCCGGCCTTGTGCCGGGGTCCACTGCCGGCCTCGTCCGACGCTTGGGCGAAGAGGTCTGACGGTTGAACCAGCCCTGCGGTGGATGCCGGCACAAGGCCGGCATGACGGGTTGTCTGCTATCCTCGTCATCGCCACACCTTGCGACACAATCGCGCTGGACTAGCTCCCCCAAGCCGCCCATCTGCCGCAACGATGCGCCGTCTCGCCCTCATCGCCGCCACCGCGCTGGCCGGCTGCACCGTCGGGCCCGACTATCACCCCCGCAGCCCCGCCGAACTCAACGTTCCCGACCGTTACTCCGTCCCCGCCGGCCAGACGGCGGAGGACCTCACCCGCTGGTGGACGCGCCTCGGCGACCCGCAGCTCGTCCAGCTGGAGGACGCCGCCCGCACCGCCAACACCGACCTCGGCCAGGCCGTCGGCCGTCTCCGCCAGGCGCGCGAGGCGTTGCTGCAGAGCCGCAGCGACCTGCTGCCCACCGTCACCGGCTCGGCCGGCTACAATCGCGCGTTCAACATCGCCGGCGGGTCGAGCACGATCACCAACCCCAGCACGGGCACGACCACCACCATCACGCGCTCGGCCGGCAACGACTTCTCGCTCGGCCTCGACGCGCAGTATCAGCTCGGGCTGTTCGGCGAACTCCGCCGCACGGTGGAGGCGAGCCGCGCCGAGCAGGAAGCGGCGCGCTACGACTACGCCACCGTGCTCGTGTCGGTGGAGAGCGAGGTCGCGCGCAACTACATCCTCGCGCGCGCCTACCAGTCACAGATCGCGAACGCGCGCGCCAGCCTCGCGATTCAGGACGACAACCTCCAGATCGCGGGCTTCCGCGTCCAGGCTGGCCTGGTCTCCTCGCTCGACGTCGAACAGGCGCGATCACAGCGCGCGCAGACCGCGGCGACCATTCCCAGCCTCGAACAGCAATATGCCGCCGCCGTCGCGCGGCTGGGCGTGCTGACCGGGCAGGCACCCGGCGCGCTCCGCCCCGCGCTGGAGACCGTGCGACCGATCCCGACCGGTCCCGCGCCGGATAGTCCTTATGGGGTGCAGGCCGGCATTCCCGCCGACACGCTGCGCCAGCGGCCCGACGTGCTGTCCGCCGAACGCGCGCTCGCCGCCGCCACCGCGCGCATCGGCGTCGCGAAGGCGCAGCTCTATCCGGCGCTTGCGATCACCGGCAACATCGATGCCGCCGCCGCGCATCTGGGCGACCTCGGCAGGACGATCACCGGCGGCCTGTTCGCCGGGCTGACGCAGGCGATCTTCAACGGCGGCCGCCTCCGCAGCGAGGTCCGCGCCGAGGAGGCCGCGACCGACACCGCGCTCGCCGCGTATAGGGGCACAGTGCTGACCGCGCTGGAGGACGTGGAGAACGCGCTGGTGGCCTACAACGCCGCGCGCGAGCGCCAGGCGCAGTTCGCGATCGCGCTCGACGCCGCCAACAACTCCGCCGTATTGAGCCGCAGTCAGTACCGCTCGGGCCTGACCGACTTCACCACGCTGAATCAGCAGGAGGCGGCGCTGCTGTCCGCGCGCAACGGCCTGACGCAGGCGGTGAGCGACCAGGGCACGGCGCTCGTCGCGCTCTATGCCGCGCTGGGCGGCGGCTGGGACGCGGCCTCCATTCCCGACACCGGAGCGAAACGCTGATGGCCGACCCCGCGCTCGATGATTTTCTGGGCGTGAAGCCGCAACCCGCTTGGCGTCGGTACGCGAAATGGGCGCTGGTGGCGCTCGGCATCGCGATGCTGCTGTTCACGCTGTCGCGATGCGTGTTCGGCGGCGCGGCGGAGGCCGGCTACGCCACCGCGCCCGCCCGGCGCGGCGACCTGACCGTCACCGTGTCCGCGACCGGCAAGCTGGCGCCAACCAACCAGGTGACGGTCGGTTCGCAGCTGTCGGGGCTGGTCACCAAGGTGGTCGTGGACGTCAACGACCACGTCACCGCCGGCCAGCCGCTCGCGCTCATCGACCCGCAGCAGATCGATGACCAGATCCGCGCCGGCCAGGCGACGCTCGCCGCCAACCAGGCGCAGGTCGGTCAGGCGCAGGCCACCGTGGGCGAGGCGCAGGCGCAGCTCGCGCGATTGCAGGAGGTCTACCGCCTGTCCAACGGCCGCGTGCCGTCCGCGACCGAGCTGCAGACCGGCCGCGCCAACGCGCAGCGCGCGGTCGCGGCGCTTCGGGTCGCGCAGGCCCCGGGCGCCGCCGCGCGCGCGCAGTTGGGCCAGTCGCAGACGCAACGCGCCCGCGCGATCATCCGCTCGCCCGTTTCCGGCGTGGTGCTCGCGCGCCAGATCGACCCCGGGGCCACCGTCGCCGCCTCGTTCAACACGCCGACGCTGTTCGTGATCGCGGAGGACCTGACGCGCATGAAGCTGGAGGTCGCGATCGACGAGGCGGACGTGGGCGAGGTCAAGGTCGGGCAGCGCGCCGATTTCACCGTCGATGCCTTTCCCGGCCGCACCTTCCCCGCGACGATCACGCGCGTCGATGTCGGCTCCAACCTGACCGTCAGCGCGGCGTCATCCACCACCACGACGACCTCCACGACGGGACAGGTGGTCAGCTACGCCGCCGACCTCTCGGTCGCGAACCCCGATGGCCAGCTTCGTCCCGGCATGACCGCGACCGCCGACATCGTCACGTCGGAGAAGCGCGGCGTGCTGCTCGTCCCCAACGCGGCGCTCCGCTTCAAGCCGAGCAGCGGCGGGACGGGGGGCGGCGGCATTGCCGGCTCCCTCACCTTCCGCCCCAACCGCAACCGCCCCGAACGCACCGCCACGGTCGCGCGTGGCGCGTCCCAGACGATCTACGTCAAGGGCGCGGATGGGCAGCCCAGGCCCGTCCAGGTCACCACCGGCGACAGCGACGGCTCGGTGACGGAGGTGCTGAGCGGGCTGCAACCGGGCGCGCAGGTCATCACCGGCCAGCTCGCGGGATCGGGCGACACGGGCGGCGCCAAGCGCAGCGGCGGCGGCCAGCGGCGCAGCGCGGGAGGGCAGGGTGGCTGACCCCCATTCCCTCTCCCCTGAAG
>CAXTWJ010000159.1:0-6362 GCA_964247925.1 uncultured Sphingomonas sp. | reverse complement strand
GGGGGGGGCCGGGGGCGGGCCCGGCTCCGGCGACGCCGCCGGGGGCTCGACCTATGTGACGGTGCCGGTGACGGTTTATGCGCGAACGAAGAACGGCGCGGCGCAGCGGTTCGTCGGCCGCTACACGCTGCGCCGGGTCAACGACGTGGACGGCGCGACGCGGGCGCAGCTCCGGTGGCACATCGCGTCGGCGACGCTGCGGCGGGTCTGATTCTCCCCTGCAAGGGGAGGGGGCGTTGGGGGGGGGGGGGGCGGGCCGGCTGCAGCGCCCCCTCCGTCACGCGGCTACGCCGCGCGTCACCTCCCCTTGCAGCGGAGGATTAAAAGATCGCCGCCACCTCGTCCGCCGTCAGTTCTATCCCGAACATCAGCGCCAGGCGCATCCGGTACACGCGGGGATCGGTAATGGCGCCCTCGCTCACCTGGTCCCCGACCTGCCGGCGGTAGTGATGATCCGTCAGGCGCGCGAAGCCACGGGGCAGCACGATCGACGCGATCCGGTGCCGGACGAAGCGGCTGTCGGCGTGGGTCGCCGCCCAGTGGCAACCGGCCGCGATCTGCTCGTCGGCGACGTACGCGGTCGTGAAGCGATATTGCGGGCGCCAGCCTTCCCCCGTCCCGCGCCCGTCCGTCGTGCCGGCGGAGCCATCGCGCCACAGCGTCCACGCATCGCCCTGCCGTTCCAGCCGGAACCGGGCGGCGTCGGGCGCCTGCGCCTGCGCGCCGTCGGCGAGCGGCATGGGTGGCGCATAGCTCCCGCCGAAGCCCGCGTCCGCGATCCAGTCCTTTCCGTCCAGCGTCACGAGGCTGAGCGCGTGCGTGCCGGGCGGGGTCGCGGTCCCACTCAGCAGCACCTGACCCAGGAGAGGGCGCGCGTCGAAGCCGAGCGCGGCCAGCACGTCGCCGAACAGCCTGTTGTGCTCGAAGCAGAAGCCGCCGCGCCTCGCGGTGACCAGCTTGGCGAACACGGCATCGCCGTCGGGCAGGATCGCCCGCCCGAGCGCGACGTCGAGGTTCTCGAACGGGATCGCCTGCCGATGCGCGCGCTGCAGCGCGTGGAGGCCGTGGCCGTCCAGCGTCGGACGGGCGGGCAGGCGGAGGCGGTGGAGATAGGCGGGGAGGTCGAACATGGATGAGGGAGTAGGGAGTAGGGAGTAGGGAGTAGGGAGTAGGGAGTAGGAGTAGGAGTAGGCAGCCGCACTACTGCCTACTGCCCAATGCCTTTCTGCTACCCCGCCAGCGCCGCCGCCGGCAGCGCGTAGAGCACGTCCGCGCTCGCCGTCGCCGCCGCGCGCAGGCCCAGCGCCTCCGGCACGATCTGGTCGAGGTAGAAGCGCGCGACCACCCGCTTGGTCCGGCCGAACTCGTCGTCCTCGGCCGCCCTGCCCTGCCGCTCCATCAGCCAGCCGCAGACCGCGACCGAGAGCATGGTCAGGAAGGGGTAGCTCGCCGCCAGCCGGTCGTCATGGCCGGCGGTGGCGAGCTGCTGGCCGATCGCCTCGCAGGTCTGCGCCAGCGCCTTCAGGTCCGGGTGCTCGGCCTCGCGCATGATGTCGGCGATCAGCGTCGCGAACGCCTCGCCGCCGTCCAGGCCCAGCTTGCGCCCGACCAGGTCCGCGGCCTGGATGCCGTTGGTGCCCTCGTAGATCGGCGTGATGCGGGCGTCACGGAAGAACTGGGCGGCGCCCGTTTCCTCCACATAGCCCATGCCGCCATGGACCTGGATGCCCAGGCTCGCGACCTCGTTGCCGAGATCGGTGCCGTGCGCCTTGGCGAGCGGGGTCACCAGCTCCAGCCGGTTCCTGGCATCCGTGTCGCCCAGGCCCGCGCGATCGACCTGGCCGGCGGCATAATAGACCAGCGCGCGCGCCGCTTGCGTCTGCGCCTTCATGCGCAGCAGCATCCGGCGCACGTCCGGGTGCTCGACGATCGCGACCGAGTCGCGGCTGGCCGCGCCGGCGCGGGCGGACTGGACACGATCCAGCGCATAGCTGATCGCTCCTTGCGTCGCGCCCTCCGCCACCTGCACACCCTGCAGCCCCACGTTCAGCCGCGCGTTGTTCATCATGGTGAACATCGCCGCGATGCCGCCGAACTCGCGTCCGATCAGCTCGCCGACGCAGTTGCCTTCGTCGCCGAAGCTGAGCACGCAGGTGGGCGATGCGTGCAGCCCCATCTTGTGCTCGATGGAGACGACGCGGACGTCGTTGAACGCGCCCGGGTTCCCATCGGCGTCGAGCCGGTATTTGGGCACCAGGAACAGGCTGATCCCCTTGGTTCCCGCCGGCGCGCCCGGCGTGCGCGCGAGCACCAGGTGGACGATATTGGGCGCCATGTCGTGGTCGCCGAACGAGATGTAGATCTTGGTGCCGGTGATCGCCCACGTTCCGTCGTCGCGGGGGGTGGCCGTGGCGCGGAGCGCGCCGACGTCGGAGCCGGCCTGCGGCTCGGTCAGGTTCATGGTGCCGGTCCACTCGCCCGTCGCGAGCCGGGGCAGGTAGAGCGCCTGCTGCGCGGGGCTGCCATGGTGGCTGAGCGCCTCGATCGCGCCCACCGTCAGCGTCGGGCACAGCGCGAACGCCATGTTGGCGCCGCCCAGCGCTTCGAGCACCGCGGTCTGCACCGCGAAGGGCAGCCCCTGCCCGCCCCACGCCTCCTCGACGCCGATCGTGCCCCAGCCGCCATCGACATAGTCCTTGTAGGCGCGGGCAAAGCCGTCGGGCATCACCACGCCATCAGGAGTCCAGCGCGCGCCCACCGTGTCGCCGACGCGCGCCAGCGGCGCCCACTCGCCGGCCGCGAACTGGCCGATGCCGTCGAGCACCGCGTCGATCACATCGGGTGTCGCCGCGGCGAAACGGTCGGTGGCGGCCAGCTCGGGCAGGCGGACCACGGTGTCGAGCACGAACCGCTGCTCGGTGGTGGGGGGGGTGAAGGGCATGGCGCGTTGTAGTGCCCGCGCCGGGCACCCGCAACGGTCGTGGCGCGACCAGGCGAGGATCGCCGGCGGATCAGGGCCGACCCCGGCGGCGGTCGAACGCGGCCAGTTCGTAGGCGATCGATGCCTCGACCAGCTGCTCCCACAAGGCCGCGATCGACGCTTCGGGCAGCTCCAGCGCGCGGGCACCGGCGCGCGCGTTGGCGATCACCTCCGCCTTGCGCGCCTCGTCGCGCACCGCGTCGCGTGTCGGCTTCAGGCGGGCGGCGGCGTCCATGTAGGCGAAGCGGCGGGCGAGCAGCGCGACCAGCTCGGCATCCACCCGATCGACGCCGGCGCGGACCTCCGCCATGGTGGTGCAGTCGGGGCCGGGCAGGACGGGTTCGGGCAGGACGGGGGCAGGCATGGGGCGTCTTAACCCGGCCCGTTCCGCTGTCCAGCACGGCCGCGCGTTGCCAAGCGCCGGCCGACGCGGCAGGAAGCGCGTCCCTCACTCGATGGAGCATGATGCCATGTTGCTGATGATGGCGGCCCTGGCCCTGCAGGCGGCCCAGCCCGCGCCGACCGTGGCCTCGCCCAAGAAGGAGAAAAAGGTCTGCCGTTCGGATGTGGCCACCGGCAGCCACCTTCCGCACAGCGTGTGCCACACCCGCGCCGAATGGAACGACCTGGATAACGCGAGCGGGCAGGACCGCGACCACTTCCGCGACCAGTCCACCAACCCGGGCCTGCCCAGCCTGTCCGGCCGCCCCGGCTGACCTTGACGCGTCGTCGCCCCTCCTCTAACGGCGGCGGCTTCGTGATTGGTCCCGCACTCCGGTGAAGCGGCGACCCTGCTCCGCGCGAGCGGCCAGCAGAGCGATACCGGAACCAACGTTGTTCGTGAAGCGAAGGAAACACCATGTCGAAGCGCGCCAGCGCCAAGCACAAGCTCGACCGCCGGATGGGCGAGAACATCTGGGGTCGCCCGAAGTCGCCGGTCAACAAGCGCGAATACGGCCCCGGTCAGCACGGCCAGCGCCGCAAGGGCAAGGTCAGCGACTTCGGCATCCAGCTGCGCGCCAAGCAGAAGCTGAAGGGCTATTACGGCGATGTCACCGAGAAGCAGTTCAAGGCGGCGTATATCGAGGCCGCCCGCATGAAGGGCGACACCAGCCAGAACCTGATCGGCCTGCTGGAGCAGCGCCTCGACATGATCGTCTATCGCGCCAAGTTCGCGCCGACGATCTTCGCCGCGCGCCAGCTGGTCAGCCATGGCCACGTCCGCGTGAACGGCACCAAGTGCAATATCGCGTCGCGCCGCTGCTATGTCGGCGACGAAGTGACGCTGGGGTCGAAGGCGCAGGAGATGGCGCTGGTGCTGGAGGCGCAGGGCCTGGGCGAGCGCGAGGTGCCCGACTATGTGGTGCAGGACGGCACGGCCAAGGTGACCTTCAACCGCGTGCCGACGCTGGACGAGGTGCCTTATCCGGTGAAGATGGAGCCGAACCTGGTCGTCGAGTTCTACTCGCGCTGAAGCATCGGTCGCGACGAGTCGACGGGTACGCCCGACGGCTGGACAGATAAGGGCGGTCCCGCGGGGCCGCCCTTTTGTTCGTCAGGATCACACCATCCCGATGCGCCGCAACCATCGCTCCAGCAACGTTGGCCAGCGATCAATCGGATGACCGGTCGGACGCAGCGCGAAAGCGTGGCCACCTTGGGCGAACAGGTGCAGGTCGGTCGGGACCCCGGCGGCGATCAGCGCTCTTGCTTACAGGATCGTGTTGCACACCGGGTCGGTCGGGTCGTCCCGGGCGTGAAGGAGAAAGGTCGGGGGTGCCGCCCCTGTGACACGCAGCCCGGGATCGAAGCCACCCTCGCGGCAGAGGTGGCCGGGGTATAGGGCAATCGCGAAATCGGGGCGGGTGGACAGTCGATCGGTGGCGTCAACGGGGCGATAGGCCGGCTCCATGTTGCTGGCCTGGGCGACCAGATAACCGCCTGCGGAGAAGCCGACGACGCCGACGCGGCGCGGATTGATGCCGAGCGAACCGGCGCGGGCGCGTACCAGGCGGATCGCGCGCGGCGGGTCCGGGAGCGCCGGGGGGGCCGCGGGGGTGGCTGGGGCGTCGCACGCGGCGTCATGGTGATGACCCGTGTCGGGCACACGATATTTGAGCAACACGCAGGTAAGGCCCTTGGCCGTCAACCAGGCGCACGCCTCCGTGCCCTCCAGGTCGATCGCGAGCTGTTTGAATCCGCCGCCCGGCAACACGATCGCGGCGGCATGGGTGGTGCGGTCGCGGGGCGGGAAGATCGTGATTGTCGGTACCGTCACATCATAGACGCCCGTGACCGGCCGGCCGGCGAAGCGCCGGGGATTGGTGCCCGTCTCCGCGCGCTCGGGCGGCCGGTGCCAGTTCGTCAGGACGGGCGCGCCAACGGGCCAGATCGCCTCTTGCCGTAATCCTGCCGGGGGGCGCCAGATCGAGCGCATGGACCCGGGCTTCGCGGCCCCGGCCAAGGTGAGGGCGATTAGCAGGATGGAGGTCACTCGATGCATGAGGGATCCGTCGTTGAGTCCCACTCTATCTCGCCGACCTTTGCCCTGTCCACAACTCAGCTTGACTATTAAGTCTACATATGTATGATTATGATCATGTCTCGTGAACGGCGACCCTCCAGGCAGATGCTGGCCCTGCTCGCGGCGCTGGCGGCGTCTGGGGCTAAATGGCGGCATGGCTATGAGCTGATGAAGGAGCGGGGGCGCCAATCCGGTACGCTGTACCCGCTGCTGAGGCGGATGACCGACGCGGGGCTGGTCGAGGCCGAGTGGCGGTCGCCGACGCAGCCGGGGCGACCGGCGCGGCACGCCTATCGGCTGACGGCAGCGGGAACCGCGCTGGCGCGGTCCGTCGCCGAACGGCCCGTCGCGGGCGGCCGGATCGCGCCGGCATGAGCGGGGTGCTCGCCCGTCTCGCGATGGTGATGGCGACGCGCTGCCTGGGCGAGCGGCGGCGCGACTGGGCAGACGCCATGTCGGTCGAGTTCGACGAGGCGCTGGTGGACGGCCGCGCGCTGCCCTTCGCCGCCGGATGCCTGGTCACGGCCTGGCGCGAGCTACCCGCCGATCGCGAGGGCCGGCTGACCCTGGCGCGGCACGCGCTCGCGCGCGGGATGCTCGTGCCGCTCGCGGCGGTGCTGCGGGCGGTGGCGCTGACCGGCGCCACGGGCGGCGGCCCCCCCGTCAACGATGGCAATCGCGCGACCGCGCCCGTGCTGATGCAGCTGATCGCCGCCATCGCGATCATGCGCCTTCCCGTCGCGGTCGCGATGCTGGACGCTGACTGGGCGCGCGTCGCCGCGCTGCATCGGCTCGGCGCCGCCGCGGTGATCGCATCGGGCGTGCTGGCCGGGCTGGCGCTGCTCGACATGGCGTGCG
>CAXTWJ010000158.1:0-6386 GCA_964247925.1 uncultured Sphingomonas sp. | reverse complement strand
CGCCCAGATGGGGCCCGCGCGCGCGCATCGCCTCGAGCACGGGGCGGGCGCCCACCTTGGTGCGCACCAGCGCCAGCCCCTGCGCGGCGAGGTGCCGCTCCAGCCCGCCGTTCGACATCACCGTCGCGACCACGCCGCCGCCGCGCAGGCTTCCGCGGCGCGCCAGCCCGGCGGCGATCGTCGCCATCAGCTGATCGCCGTCGATCACGCGGCCGCGCTCGTCGACCACGATCAGCCGGTCGGCGTCGCCGTCGAGCGCGATGCCGATGTCGGCGCCCGACGCCGCCACCGTCGCCGAGAGCGTCTGCGGCGCGGTGGAGCCGACGCGGTCGTTGATGTTGGCGCCGTCCGGCGTGACCCCGATCGCGACCACGTCCGCGCCCAGTTCCCACAAGGCCGACGGCGCGACCTTGTAGGCGGCCCCGTTCGCGCAATCGACCACGACGCGCAGCCCATCGAGGGTGAGGTCGGCGGGAAAGGTCGCCTTGGCGAAGTGGATGTAACGCCCCTGCGCGTCGTCGATGCGGCGCGCGCGGCCGATCTGCGCCGACGGCGCCAAGGGCACGTCACCGTCGATCAGCGCCTCGATCTGCGCCTCCGCCTCGTCGGACAGCTTGTAGCCGTCGGGGCCGAACAGCTTGATGCCGTTGTCCGCGAAGGGGTTGTGGCTGGCGGAGATCATCACGCCGATGTCCGCGCGCATCGACTGGGTGAGCATCGCGATCGCGGGCGTCGGCAGCGGGCCGGTCATCACCACGTCCATGCCCACGCTCGTGAACCCCGCGACCAGCGCCGATTCGAGCATGTAGCCGGACAGGCGCGTGTCCTTGCCGATCAGCACGCGATGCTTGTGGTCGCCGCGCAGGAAGTACGCGCCCGCCGCCATGCCGACCTTCATGGCCATCGCGGCGGTCATGGGAGAGGTGTTGGTGGCCCCGCGGATGCCGTCGGTGCCGAAATATTTCCGCGTCATTGTTGACCCTTGTTGGTGGCGGCAGGCTTGTCCCGCCGCCGGCCGTCGTCCACGCTCCCACAGCGGGGGTCTTGCCCGCCACGTGGCGCCGGGACAAGCCCGCCCCGCGCAAGGAGAAGCGTGTGTCCCTGCCCGTCCGCATCCTGCTGTCGCTCGTGGCCGGGCTGGTCACCGGCGGGCTGCTCGCCGCCTTCGCGCCCGGCGCGGTCGGGCCGGCGACGGCGATCGCGCAGCCGGTCGGCAAGCTGTGGCTGAACGCGCTGCAGATGACGGTTATCCCGCTGGTCGTGGCGCTGCTGGTCACCGGCGTCGCGTCGACCGCCGAGGCCGCGAGCGCGGGGCGGCTGGCGGCGCGCACGATCGCGGGCACGCTGGTGCTGCTGGTCGTCAACGCGGCCATCGCCGGCGTGCTGACGCCGCTGATCCTCGACGCCGTGCCGATCCCCGCCGCGGCGGCGCACCCGCTGCGCGCGGCGCAGGGTGGCGCGGAGGCCGTCCCCGCGCCGCCGGGGCGGGCCGAGCTGTTCACGGGCATCGTGCCGTCGAACGTGTTCGCGGCCGCGAGCGGCGGCGCGTTGCTGTCGCTGATCGTGTTCACCTTGGTGTTCGGCTTCGCGCTGACCCGGATCGCGCCGGAGGCGCGCGGCCAGGTCGTGGGGCTGTTCGCCGCGATCCGCGACGCGATGCTGGTGGTGGTCGGCTGGGTGCTGTGGCTGGCGCCCGCCGGGGTGTTCGCGCTGGCGCTGATCGTGGGCGCGCTGGCGGGCGCGGCGGCGTTCGGGGCGCTGATCCACTACATGGCGGTGATCTCCGTCATCGGCGTGGTCGTGACGCTGGTGGCGTATGTGGCGGCGCTGGCAGCCCGAGGCGGCGTCGCGCGGTTCGCGCGCGCGGCGTTGCCGGCGCAGGTCTTCGCGGTCTCGACCCAGTCGTCGCTGGCGACGCTGCCGGCGATGCTGAAGGCGCTGGGCGAGATGGGGGTGCCGCCGGCGGCGTCGGGCGTGACGCTGCCGCTGGGCGTCGCGATGTTCCGCGCGACGCAGCCGGCGATGAACCTGGCCGTCTCGCTCTACATCGCGCGCTGGTTCGGGATCGAGGTCGGCTGGCTCGCGGTGGCGGCGGGCATCCTGGCGGGGACGGTGACGTCGCTCGGCTCGATCAGCCTGCCGAGCCAGCTCACCTTCTTCGCCTCGGTCGCGCCGATCGCGTCGGCGATGGGCGTGCCGCTCACCCCGCTCGGGCTGCTGCTGCCGCTCGACACCATTCCCGCCGTGTTCCGCACGTTGGGCAACGTCACGAGCAACCTGGCGCTGACGGCGGTGGTTACACGCGATCAGGAGGACGACGCAGCATGATGAAGCGGTGGCTGGGGCAACGGTTCGAGGTGTCGGCGATCGGCATCGGGTGCATGCCGATGATCGCGGGCGGCAACATCAAATATGGCGAGGCGTCGGAGGCGGAGTCGCTCGCGACGATCCACGAGGCGATGGAACTTGGCGCGACCTTCTTCGACACCGCGCAGATCTATGGCCCGTTCCAGAATGAGGAGCTGCTGGGCCGCGCGATCCGCGGCAAGCGCCACGGCCTGCAGATCGCGACCAAGTTCGGGTTCCAGTTCGAGAACGGCCAGATCAGCGGCGTTGATGGCTCGCCCGCGAACGTTCGGGCGTCGGTGGAGGGGTCGCTGCAACGGTTGGGCATCGAGTGCATCGACCTGTTCTATCAGCACCGCGTCGATCCCGCCGTGCCGATCGAGGAGACGGTGGGCGGCATGGCCAGGCTGGTCGAAGAGGGCAAGGTCCGCCACCTCGGCCTGTCGGAGGCCGGGCCGGACACGATCCGGCGCGCGGCGGCGACGCACCCGATCGCGGCGCTGCAGAGCGAGTATTCGCTGTGGGAGCGCGACGTGGAGGACGAGATTCTGCCACTGTGCCGGTCGCTCGACATCGGCTTCGTCCCCTATTCGCCGCTGGGCCGCGGCTTTCTGGCGGGCGGCATCCGGTCGCCCGACGACCTGGCGGCGGACGACTGGCGGCGGCAGGACCCGCGCTATTCGGCGGAGAACATGCCGCGCAACCTGGCCGTGGTCGATGCGGTCGCGGCGGTGGCGGCGCGGCATGAAGGCGCCTCGAACGCGCAGGTCGCGCTGGCGTGGCTGCTCGCGCGGGGACCGACGATCGTGCCGATCCCCGGCGTCAAGCGCCGTGCGACCATGCGCGACTCGCTCGGCGCGACGGCGCTGGCCTTGACGGCGGAGGATCTGGCCGACCTGGACGCGGCGGCGCCGAAAGGCGGCACGGCGGGGCCGCGTTATGGAGAGCGGGGGATGCGGATGGTGCGGCTGTAGCGCCGCATCGCGTCAGCCGGCCACGTCCGTCTGAGACGCGGCAGCCCGCGCCGTGACGTCGAACGGGCACGCCCGCCGGCCGCCTTCGCCGGTCTCGCGCGCTGCTGCGCTAAGCGGGTGCCGGCTTCAGGTCACCCCATGCATCAGTCGCTTCAGCACCGGCGAGATCACCAGCAGCAGCACGCCCGCGCCGATCGTCAGCTCGCCGCCGGTCATGAACGTGCCGAGATAGGTGTGGAGCGACAGCTCGGGATTGGTGACCTGCCCCCCGACGGTCGTGACCGACGCGGCCTGCGCCGCCGCGCCGGCGATGTATTCGCCAACCGAGATGGACAGGAACCACACGCCCATCATCATGCCGACGATGCGCGCGATCGACAGCTTGGTGATCATCGACAGGCCGACGGGCGAGATGCACAGCTCCGCGATCGAATGGAGGAAGTAGGTCAGGACCAGCCACCACAGCGACACCCGGAACGTCGCGTCGGAGGCGCCGCCCGAAGCCGCCCGCACCACGAAGCCGACCCCCACCACCAACAGCCCCAGCGCGCACGTTACCTGGATCGAGGGTTCCAGCCTGCGCTTCGCCATCGTCAGCCACAACCAGCTCATCACCGGCGCGAACAGCACGACGAAGATCGGGTTAAACTGCTGCGTCGCCGGTGCGGTCATGGAGAACCCGAACAGCTCCAGCGTGGTGTTGCGGTCGGCGAACAGGGTGAGCGAGGAAGCGGCCTGCTCGAACAGCGCCCAGAAAGTGACGTTGAACACGACCAGGATAATGGCCGCGAACATCATCTGTCGCTCCACCCGGTCGCCGACGCGGGCCGACCAGATCGGGATGCCGATCACCGCGAGGAGGAAGATCGCCAGCAGCACCTTGCCGAGAAACGGCGTCGCCGCGATATACCCGGCGATCCCGCTGCCGGCGGCGGCGACCGGCGCGGTCAGCACGTTCTGGAAGATCAGCCACATCACCACGACCGAGGCGATGGCGAGGCCGTAGATCAGCGGCGCGCGATCAGGTCCCGCCTGGAGCGGCGGCTCGCCATAGCCGGCGAGACGGCCGCCGTCGAACCGGGTCATGCCATAGGCGAGCACCAGCGACAGCGAGACGAACAGGAACCCCGCCCACCAGCCGACATGATCCGCGAACCAGGGCACGAAGATCTGGCCGATGACGGAGCCGATGTTGATGCCGGCGTAGAAGATGGTGAAACCGGCATCGCGGCGCCGGTCGCCCTTCGCGTAGAGCGAGCCGACGATCGTCGAGATGTTGGGCTTGAAGAAGCCGTTGCCGACCACGATCAGCCCCAGCGCGACAAGGATCAGCGCGGTGTAGAAGGACGAGCGCTCGCCGCCCGCTTCGAACGCGGCCGCCGCCACCGTGCGCGCGACGTGGCCGTCGGGGCCAAGCAGCTGGACCGATCCGTCGGGCAGGCCGTGGATCGTCAGCGTCTGACCGGTCACGACCACCGTCTGCGGGGCGGTGTTGTTCGCCAGCGTGGAGGCGGGCGCGGCCTGCGACACCGCGTAGCGCTGGCCGTCGATCGTCGCGTATGGCCTGGCCTGTTCACCACCGAAGCACAGCAGGAAGTAACCGAGCGCCATCACGATCGCGCCGAACTTCACCGCCCGCTTCGAGCCGAGATACCGGTCGGCGAGCAGCCCGCCGATCACCGGGGTCAGGTAGACGAGGCTGAGATAGCCGCCGGTCACCCCGGTCGCGACATGGTCGGCGAACAGGAAGTGCTTGGAGAGATACAGCACCAGCACGGCGCGCATCCCGTAGAAGCCGACCCGCTCCCACATCTCGATCCCGAACAGGCGGCTGAGCTGGCGCGGGTGGCCGAGCCAGGTCGCCTGATCGAGCGGCTGGACATGGCTGATGTCGGGTTCGGCGGGGCTGTCCGCGGTCGGGGTGTCCACCATCTGTACGCCAACTCCCTGAAGTCCGGTCCGTCTTGGAGCGGACCCCCGATGGCGAAACCCTAGCGGCACGCGCGCCGGTGTAAATACGGGCGCACCCGCCCTATCTGGCGCGCCATGCTGAACGACACCTCCTCCTACCTGTCCGCCCTCGCCACCCGCCGATCGGGCAAGCCGCGTGACCTGGGCGGGCCAGGCCCGTCGGACGCGGAGCTGGACGCGATGCTCGCGGTCGCGGCGCGCACGCCCGACCACGGCAAGCTGGCGCCGTGGCGGTTCGTCGTGGTGCCGCCCGAGCGGCGGGGGGCGCAGGCGGACCTGCTGGCGCGGCACTGGGCCCCCGAGCACCCCGGCGCACCCGCCTATGAGCTGGACGCCGCGCGGCAGTTCGCGTTGCAGGGGCCAGGGCTGGTCGTGGTCATGTCCGCCCCCGTGCCGCACAAGGTGCCACGCTGGGAGCAGGAGCTGTCGGGCGGCGCGGCGGCCATGAACCTGCTCCACGCCGCGCACGCGCATGGCTATGCCGCCGGCTGGCTGACGGGCTGGCCGAGCGAGTCCGCCGCCGTGCGCGACGCGTTCGGATCCGCCGACCAGCGGATCGTCGGCTTCGTGTTCATCGGCACGCCGACCCGCCCGCTGGACGAACGGCCCCGGCCCGACATGGCCGCGGTGGTCAGCCGGTGGCCGGGGTAGGACTGGACTCGTCAGTCCTCTGCTGTATTAAGACGCTATGACAGTACCTGGCGGTCAGGACAGCCCCGTCTATCTGCGCCTGCGCGGCACGGTGGCGGCCGGCATCCTGCGCGGCGACTACAAGGCCGGCGACCAGCTGCCGTCGGTGCGCGCGCTGGCGGCGGAGCATGGCGCCAACCCGCTGACGGTCGCCAAGGCGTATCAGAGCTTTCAGGACGACGGCTATGTCGAGGTCCGGCGCGGGGTCGGCATGTTCGTGCTGCCGGGCGCGGCGGAGCGGCTGCGCGTGGCGGAGCGCGAGCAGTTCCTGGCCCAGACCTGGCCACGGATCAGGACCTATATCGACCTGCTCGGGCTCGCGCCGGGCGACTTGGTGGAACGGAGCGAGGCGTGATCCTGGCCCTGTCGCTCGCTGCCGCTTCGGTGCCGGCCGCCGACCAGACC
>CAXTWJ010000157.1:5958-6426 GCA_964247925.1 uncultured Sphingomonas sp. | reverse complement strand
ACAGCGCGGTGCCGAAGCCCGCGACCCAATAGCCGATGGCGGCGATCACCATCGGCACGCGCGTGTCCTGCACGCCCCTGAGCGCGCCCGCCGCGACCGCCTGCGCGCCGTCGAACAGCTGAAACAGCGCCGCGACGCTGAGGAACTGAACGGCCAGCGCGACCTCCGCCGCGTGCGCCGGGTCGCCGACATCGACATAGGCGCCCACGAACAGCCGTGGCGCCAGCCAGATCGCGGTGGCGGTGGCGAGCATGAACCCGGTGCCGAGCGCGATCGCGGCCCAGCCCGCGCGGCCGATCGCGACGGCGTCGCGCGCACCATAGGCCAGCCCGACGCGGATGGTCGCCGCCTGCGCGATGCCGAACGGCACCTGAAACGCGAACGCCGCGATGTTGAGCGCGATGCCGTGGGCGTCCACCTCCGTCACACCGATCAGCCCCATGAGGAACGCGGCGCCGCCGAACAGCG
>CAXTWJ010000157.1:0-5948 GCA_964247925.1 uncultured Sphingomonas sp. | reverse complement strand
GATCAACATCGCGCTCGCGGTGACGACGCTGGCGATCGCCGACCCGGTCAGCCCCAGCGCCGGGAACCCGCCATGGCCGAACACCAGCAGCCAGTTGCCCAGCAGATTGAGGCCCAGCGCCAGCCCGGTGACGGCCATCGCCCAGCCCTGCCGCCCCAGCGCCGCCGCCACCGTGCGCATCACGGCCGCCCAGATGTTGGGCAGCATGACCCAGAGCAGGATGCCGAGGAACGCACCCGCCCGCGCCGACACGGTCGGATCCTGCCCCAGCGCGAGCAGGATGCGCTCGCCCTGCCCCAGCAGCGCCATGACCAGGATGCTGGCACCGAGTCCCAGCCACATCGCCATGCGGAACGAGCGCCGGACCTCGCGCACCGCGTGGCGTCGCCGGCCCAGTTCGGCCGCGATCAGGGGCGCGCAGGCGCTCGTGAAGCCGATCAGCGCCCACATCAGCAGGCTGAGCAGGAACACGGCCAGCGTGGCCGCCGCGAACGGCACCGGACCCAGCCGCGCGACGAACATCACATCGACCGCATAGACCGCCATCTGCAGCAGGTTGGCGCCGACCAGCGGCGCCGCGAGGCGCACCAGGGCTACGAGCTCGTCACGCCAGGTCGCGGCGGCGGGGCCGGCGAGCGGCGTCGAGGCGCCAGGATCGGCCATGGCATGGCCCTACCCTGCCCGGCACGCCGGGTCACGGCCGATCACGATACGAAACGTAAAGCTTGTTGCCGTAGGGCGGACCATGGATCAGCAACTCGGTACAAGCCACGTCAGAGCAGCGGAGGGCCAGCAGCGGGACATGGGAGAGCAGCCTTACACGGTGGTGGTCGATGGCGCGCGCGGTCTGGTGCGCGCGACGCTGCGCGGCATCTGGTCCCTGGAAATCTTGGGCCGCTATTCAGCCGCGCTCGTGGACGCCTTGGGTCAGCTCGCGCGCGATGGTCATTCGCCGGCATCGGCACGGCTGCTGATCGACCTTCGGCAGCACGGCATCCAGCCACGCGAGGTCGCCGAAGCCATCCAGGCAAGGGTCAGCGAAACGGAGATGCCGGTCGGTCGCACGGCGGTGCTGGTGTCGCCCTCCGCACTGCACCGGATGCAGGCGCAGCGGATCGGCGCCCTGTTCCACGCCAACGTCTTCGACGACGATGCGCGGGCGCTGAGCTGGCTGCTCGGCCCGGCCTAGGTCCAGACCCTAGACCGCCATTCGATCCTTTCCCGGATAGGCGAACAGCACGTCCGCGTCGTCGCCCGCGCGCACCACCTCGTCGCCCGTCACCGTCACGCACTGGCCCGCGCGCCATGACACGCCCGCGACCTCGCCCGAGCCGGTGATCGGTACCAGCCACCCGGTCCGGCCCTCGGGCAGATGCACGCGGTGCTCGCCCGGTCGCCAGCGCTCCAGCACGAACTTCGGCCCCTCGACCTGGATGTAGCGGCCCTCGCCCGCATCGCCCGGCGAGGTGATCGGCTGATACGGCACCGGCTCCGCCACCGCGATGCCGTCGGTCAGGTGCAGCTCGCGGTCGGAGCCGTAGTCGTACAGGCGATAGGTGGTCTCCGAGTTCTGCTGGATCTCGATCACCGTCAGCCCGCCGCCGATCGCGTGGATCGTGTCGGACGGGCAATACAGGAAGTCGCCCTGCTTCACCGGCTTCCAGTCGAGCAGCCCTTCGATCGAGCCGTCCTGCGCGCCCGCCTTCAGTCGATCCTTGCTGATCGCCTCGTGCGTGCCCAATGCGATCGTCGAATTGGGCTGCGCCGCCAGCACGTTCCAGCATTCGTCCTTGCCGCGCGGCAGCCCGCGTTCGTGCGCCTGCTCGTCATTGGGGTGGACCTGCACCGATAGCGGCTTGGAGGTGAACAGGTATTTGATCAGCAGGTCGGGCTTGCTGTCGCCCTCCTTCTGGAACCAGATCTCGCCGATGGGGTCCTTGTCCGCCGGCTGGTCGTCGAACCCCGGCCACAGGTCGTGCCGGCCCCAAGGCTTCTCGACGCGGGTGGTGTCCAGGAGGGTGGCGGGCATGATCGTGGTCCTCGAGCTTCGTTTCGCTGGCCTAACGCAGATCAACGGCAGCAGGCAGCAGGCGGCAGGCAGCATGATGTAATAAAGTTGGGCGACCCGCCTGCCCAGCCAACCCTGCTGCCTGCCGCCTGCGGCCTCAGCAGGGCTGTTTTTCGCCGCAGTCCCGCGCTAAGGACCCCACGATGCGTATCCCTCAGTCCCGCGCCGTGACCCTGGCGCTGCTCGCCGCGCTCGCGCTCCCCATCTCCGCCTGCGCGCGCAACAAGGCGAAGGGCGACCTGCCCTATGTCGCGCGCGACGTCGGCACGCTCTATTCGGCCGCCAGGCACCGGCTGGACCAGGGCCGCTACAAGGAGGCGGCGCAGCTGTTCGACGAGGTGGAGCGCCAGCATCCCTATTCGATCTGGGCGCGGCGCGCGCAGCTGATGAGCGCCTTTTCCTACTATCTGGACCAGGACTACACCAACTCGATCCAGTCGGCGCAGCGGTTCATCTCGGTTCACCCCGGCAACCGCGACGCGGCCTACGCTTATTATCTGGTGGCGCTCGGCTATTACGAGCAGATCCAGGACGTGACGCGCGACCAGAAGATCACGCGCCAGGCACTGGACGCGCTGGGCGAGCTGACGCGGCGCTATCCCACCACGCGCTACGCGGCGGACGCCCGGCTCAAGATCGACCTCGTCAACGACCACTTGGCCGGCAAGGAGATGGAGGTCGGGCGCTTCTATGAGCGGCGCGGCCAGTGGCTGGCGGCGTCCATGCGCTTTCGCACGGTCATCGACCAGTATCAGACCACGACGCACACGCCCGAGGCGCTGATGCGGCTGACGGAGGCGTATCTGGCGCTCGGCGTGCCGGAGGAGGCGCAGAAGTCGGCGGCTGTGCTGGGCGCCAACTACAAGGGCACGCCCTGGTACGAGCATGCCTACAAGCTGATGCACGATCACCCCGCGACTCAGCTCGCGGCGGTGGGTCGCGGCCAACCGATCGTGCCGCCGGGCACGCCGGGCGCGCAGGCCAAGTCGCTGCCGGGCGACGCGGGCACGGGCAAGGCGCCCGCCGAGGCGCCCAAGGACGCGCACCCGGACACGACGGAGCCGGCCGGCGCCGCGACGACCGCGACCGGCTCCGGCCCCGCGACCACCACGCCGGGCAACACGGGCTCGTCCACGTCGGGCACGACGCCGGACTGAGGGTGGCGCGGGGCTGAAGGCACATGATCCTCCCCTGCAAGAGGAGGATCGGGACCGCCACCCCTCCCCCCGGCGCACGCCGGTGTTATATAGCTCCGCGATGCTGGCCGCCCTTTCCATCCGCGACGTGGTGCTGATCGAGGCGCTGGACCTCCGGTTCGACGAAGGGCTGGGGGTGCTGACGGGCGAAACCGGCGCGGGCAAGTCGATCCTGCTCGACGCGCTCGGCCTCGCGCTGGGCGGGCGCGGCGACAGCGCGCTGGTCCGCCACGGCGCGGGCCAGGCGGTGGTCACCGCCACCTTCGACGCGCCCGCCGATGGTAGCGGGCTGGCGACCCTGCTGGAAGAAAATGGCCTGAAGGTCGAGCCCGGCGAGCCGCTGATCGTGCGCCGCCTGGTCAAGGCGGATGGCGGCAGCCGCGGCTTCGTCAACGACCAGCCCGCCTCCGCCGCGCTGTTGCGGCAGATGGCGGGGCATCTGGTCGAGGTTCACGGCCAGCACGACGACCGAGGGCTGCTGGCGCCGGCCGGTCACCGCGCGCTGCTCGACGGCTTCGGCCGCGTCGATGCTGGCGACGCCGCGCGCGCCTGGACCGCGTGGCGCGCGGCGGCAGGCACGCTGGCGCAGGCGCGTGGCGAGATCGCGACGGCGGCGGCCGACCGCGACTGGCTGGAACACGCGGTCGCCGAGCTGACGCAGCTTGCCCCCGAGCCGGGCGAGGAAGAGCAGCTCGCCGACAAGCGCCGGCTGATGCAGCGCGCGGAGAAGATCGCGGACGACCTGCACGCGGTGGAGGGCTTCCTGGACGGCTCGGATGGCGGGGCGCCAAGCCGCTCGCGTGCTGGAGCGGATCGCGACCGACCACCCGGCGCTGGCCGACGCGCTCGGCGCGATCGACCGCGCGGTGATCGAGGGCGCGGTGGTGGACGACCGGCTGCGCGAGGCGCGCGCCGCGCTCCAGTTCGACGCGCGCGAGCAGGAAGACGACGAGGCGCGATTGTTCGAGCTTCGCGGCATGGCGAGAAAGCATCGCGTCCAGCCCGACGACCTCGCCCAACTCGCGAGCGAGCTGGCGGCGAAGCTGGAGCGGCTCGATGCGGGCGAAGGCGGCATCGCGCAGCTGGAGGCGCGCGTGGCGCGCGCTCGCGCGGCCTACGCCAAAGCCGCCGCCGCGCTGACCGCCAGCCGACAGTCCGCCGCCGCGAAACTGGACGGCGCGGTCGCGGGCGAGCTTGCGCCGCTGAAGCTCGACGCCGCGCGCTTCCGCACCGCCGTCGCGGCGCTGCCCGAGGAGGCGTGGTCGGGCGCGGGCACCGACCGGGTCGAGTTCGAGATCTCCACCAACCCCGGCGCCCCCTTTGCGCCGCTCATCAAGATCGCTAGCGGCGGCGAGCTGTCGCGCTTCATCCTGGCCTTGAAGGTCGCGCTCGCCGAACAGGGCGCGGCCGCGACCATGGTGTTCGACGAGATCGACCGGGGCGTCGGCGGCGCGGTGGCGTCGGCGATCGGCGAGCGCCTCGCCCGGCTGGCGACACGCACGCAACTGCTCGTCGTCACCCACTCGCCCCAGGTCGCCGCGCGCGGCGCCCAGCACCAGCTGATAGCGAAAAGCCACGCCGGCCCCGTCACCCCCACCGGCCTCCGCGCGCGGGCCGCGGCGCCGCGCCGCGAGGAGCACGCCCGCCTGCTGTCGGGCGCGCAGGTGACAGACGAGGCGCGGGCGCAGGCGGAACGGCTGCTGGAGGTGGCGTGAAACGGCGAGAACGGCTTGCGCTTAGTGCGGCATTGCCGTATATCGGCCCTGTTCACACCGTCGTCGAGACGCCGACCTATCTCGCGGCCATCAGGAAGGTGGGCTTATCGGGCAAGGAGCGCGACGCCGTCCTCGATCAGGTGATGACCAACCCGGAAGCGGGCGACCTGGTCCGTGGGTCCGGTGGCATCCGCAAGGTCCGCGTCGGCAAGGATGATGGCGGCAAGTCGGGCGGTTATCGTGCGCTCACCTACTACATGGATCGGAGCGCGCCGGCATTCCTGCTGTTCGTGCTCGACAAGACCGATGCCGACACGATCACCGACGCGCAGGTGAAGGTACTCAGGCGACTGGCGAAGACCATCAAGGACGAGCGGCTCTCGGCCGATCAGCGGAGAAGGAAATCGTGAACGAAGAAGCTTTCGCCGGCCTGGTCTCCGGAATGACCGACGTGGCAGAGTTCTACCGTGGTGCCAGCAAAGGGTACAAGGTGCACACGGCGCAGGACATCAAGGCCATCCGGCAGCGAACGCGCATGACCCAGCCAGCCTTCGCGCGCGCGTTCGGGCTGGAGGTCGCGACCCTACGCGATTGGGAACAGGGGCGACGTCAGCCGGAGCGATCGGCGCAGGTGCTGCTCGCGCTGCTCGGCAAGGAGCCGGATACCGTCCGTCGACTGCTGGCCGGCGGCTAATCCGTTGTCCCCCGCCCAACGCCGGGAAGCGCGGATCGCGCTTGCCATGCTGCCGGTCGGGGCGGTGACGCTGGTCGGGTCGGTGATGGCGATCCTAGCCGTGCTGGCGCTCGCGGTCACCGCACCGTTCGACCGGACGTGGTGGCCGTGGGCGGAGGCGTGGTGCCTGCTCGCGCTGGCGGTCGCCCTCTGGAACGCCCGCGCCGGGATCGAGACGATGTGCGCGTTCGACTGGCGGCCGCTGCCCGCGACGCTGGCGCGGGGCATCTTCGCCG
>CAXTWJ010000156.1:0-6454 GCA_964247925.1 uncultured Sphingomonas sp. | reverse complement strand
GCGACCCTGCGCGCGCCCCGCGCGCGGTGCCAGGCGTCGAGCGGCAGCTGCTGGATCGCGGGTTCGCCCTCCCCGCCCGCGCCCGGCGCGTCCTCGACGTTCAGCAGCTCGGCTTGGCCCGTCTGGGGATCGGTGATCGACAGGTCGCTCACGGCCGCACTCCAAAAAGGGGATCGCGGCGGGACGTCCGCCGATCGATCAACCCCCTCTGTCACGGGACCTGAGAGCTTTCGCCGTCCCCGGATCAGGTGGCCGGCTTACCCCTTCGGTGGTTCCCGCCTGCGCGGCAACGCTTTCCAGAGTGTCTGACGCTGCGCGGTCCTTTTGCCTGAGAGATTCCGGGGTGGTTGCTCCTTCGGCGGTCCCCTGCCTCAAAGGCCGGCGACACTCTCCCGCGCGCGCCCATGCGGGGGGTGCCCCGCATCGACGGACGATGTCTTGGCCGCGCCCCCCGGCCGAGTCAATCCGCTAGTCGCGCCGGGTCCAGATCATCGCCTGATGCCGCTCGGGAGCGATGCGATAGCCGCCCGTGAAAATCGGGCGGTACGCGCGCGCGAGTTCGGCCGCCAGGATGCGATCGTTGCCGAACCGGGGGGCGTCGTCGGTGGCCACGTCGGTGACGATCGCCGCCGGCCGACGCGCGAGCGTGTCGCGCAGGATTTCGGCCATGGGGTGCTCCAGCGCGCCCTCCTCCTCGTGCTCGTTGAAATGGCCGCTGAAGACGTAGCGACCGGGCAGGCAGGCGCGGCTGACCTGATACAGGATGAGCGGCCCCTGATAGATGAACAGGCACCCGCTTCGCACGCTGTCCGGCAACGCGGCCGCCAGCGCGGCGACGTCGGCCCGGTCGCGCCGGTTCGACTCGTACCGGCCCATCGGCGCGGTGCAGAGCAGGAAGGCGATCGGCGCGGCCGCGATCAGCGCCACTGTCCGACGCCACAAGCCATGGGCCGCGATCAGCGCCAGGGGCGTCACGAGCGGCAACGCATAATGCTCGTAGAATCGACCGAGCGACACGAAGCTGACGACTCCCGCGATCAGCCAGAGGCCCAGGAACTCGCGTCGCCCAGCCGATATGTGACGCCACTCGACGATGGCGGGCAGCGTCAGCGGCGTGAGCAGCAGCAGGTTGGCGACCAAGCGGGCGCCGCTGTCGCCGGTCATCCCACCCGTCCGGAGGAACGCCGACCGGAAATTGGCGAACATGAACACGTCCAAGCCGCCCCGCCACCAGTAGAACAGCCCGAGCATGAGCGTCGGCGCAAGGCCGCACGCGACGTACAGCGCGGCCCGGCGCAGGCGCTCGGCGACGGGCAGGCCGGCGTCGCGGTCAAGCAGCATCAACCCGAAAGCGATGCTCTCGAACACGGCGCTGGTCTTCAGCGTGAGCGAAAGGCCGCATAGAGCCATGGCGGCGAGCCCGCGCCAGTCGTTCGCGGGCGTCCAGGGCTGTTCTCGCATCGACAGGATCAGGGCGCCCGCGAGCGCGACGAGCAGGTCGTAGAAGATCGGCGCCTCGCCGAAGCCGCAGCCCAGCACGATGCCATAGGCTACGGTCATCAGCCCCGCGGCGATGGCGGCGGAGAGGGGCAGCACCGCGAGCGTGATACGCGCCACGACGACGCCCGTCAGCGCGAGGAACAATGTCCCGACCAGCTGGTAGGCGACGATGCCATCCCCTGGCAGCGCGCGAATGGCGGCGTAGATCAGGAACAGGCCGGCGGGCTTGCGATCCCAGATGTCGATGTACGGCAGCGCGCCAGACCACATCCGGTCGCCGACCAGCAGATAGAACTGCTCGTCCAGCCCCGCGAGCGGGTTGCCGAACTGCCCCATGCGAAAGCCGAACGCGGCAAGCAGGATCACCAACGTCGCGATCGCGACGGGCGATAGCGCCAGTCCGCCGCGCCGCGTCGAGGGTAGGGCAAAGGCCGTCATGCGGATGTCCGGCGTCGTTTCCGATCGCCCGCTTGTCGCGTCGGACGGTTAAAGGCGCGTCAACGCGACGCGCGCGTCACTCGACATGCTCGGCGAGCACGGTGAGCCCGCGGTCGGATACCTCCGCGAAGCCGCCGCGCACGGCCACCGTCTCCGGCGCCGCGCCCGCGGTCCGCTGGATCGAGAGCGCGCCGTCGCGCACGGTGGACATCAGCGGCGCATGGCCCTCCAGCACGCCGAAATCACCCTCGGCGCCCGGCACGGTGACCATGTACACGTCCTCGGAGCGGACGAGGCGTTCGGGGGTGACGAGTTCGAAGTGAAGCATGATCTACTTGGCCAGTTTGATGATGATAACAGTGTAGCAGACGAAGATACCGAACATGACGAAGATGCGGGCCTGCACCCAACGCCACCGCTCTTTCCGGAGCTCTTCGATCACAGCTTGATCGTCGCGATGAGAATGCCGGCAACCGCGAAGATGGCGCCGGCCAGCCAGACAAGTGTCTGTCGAGAGGCCGCCTCGATCCGGGCCGTCAGTCGCTCTTCCGAAGCTTGAAGGTCAGCCCTGAGCACCTGAAAATCGGCCCTGAGCACCTGAAAGTCACCCCGCAGAAGCTGGAAGTCGGCCTTGCTGGCCGCCCCATCCGTCACCGATCGACCGATCGCCGCCGCGATCGCTTCCGCCTGTTCGGCCGGCAGCTCCGTCGCCTTCAGGTCGCGGGCAATCGAGAGGGTGTCGATGTGCACCGTCACTTTCTACCCGATCGCCCGGCCCGAGTCGATCACGCCGGCGCTCAGGCCTCCTGCGCCATCTTCTCGGCCTTGGCGACCGCCTCGTCGATGCCGCCGACCATGTAGAAGGCGCTCTCGGGCAGGTGGTCGTACTCGCCGTCCACCACCGCCTTGAACGAGCGGATCGTGTCCTCGATCTGCACGAACTTGCCCGGGATGCCGGTGAAGACCTCGGCGACGTGGAAGGGCTGGCTCAGGAACCGCTGGATCTTGCGCGCGCGCTGGACGGTCAGCTTGTCCTCCTCCGACAGCTCGTCCATCCCCAGGATCGCGATGATGTCCTGGAGCGACTTGTAGCGCTGAAGCAGCTGCTGCACCGCGCGCGCGGTCTCGTAGTGCTCCTGGCCCACCGTGCGCGGCTCCAGCACGCGGCTGGTCGAGTCGAGCGGATCGACGGCCGGGTAGATGCCCAGCTCCGAGATTGCGCGGCTCAGCGTCGTCGTCGCGTCGAGGTGGGCGAACGACGTGGCGGGCGCCGGGTCGGTCAGGTCGTCCGCGGGGACATAGATCGCCTGCACCGAGGTGATCGACCCCTTGTTGGTGGAGGTGATCCGCTCCTGCAGCGCGCCCATGTCGGTCGACAGCGTCGGCTGATAGCCCACCGCCGACGGGATGCGGCCGAGCAGCGCCGACACCTCGGCGCCCGCCTGGGTGAAGCGGAAGATGTTGTCGACGAAGAACAGCACGTCCTGCCCCTCGGTATCGCGGAAATATTCCGCGATCGTCAGGCCGGACAGCGCGACGCGGGCGCGCGCGCCCGGCGGCTCGTTCATCTGGCCGAACACCAGCGCCACCTTGGAGCCCTCGGGCGTCGCGTTGCCGTCCGCGTCCTTGGCGATCACGCCCGCGTCCAGGAACTCGTGATACAGGTCGTTGCCCTCGCGCGTGCGCTCGCCGACGCCGGCGAACACCGACACGCCGCCATGGCCCTTGGCGATGTTGTTGATCAGCTCCTGGATCAGCACCGTCTTGCCGACGCCGGCGCCGCCGAACAGCCCGATCTTGCCGCCGCGCGCATAGGGCGCGAGCAGGTCGATGACCTTGATGCCGGTGACCAGGATCGCGCTCTCGGTAGACTGGTCGATAAAGGCGGGCGCCTGCGCGTGGATCGGCGCGCGCAGGTCGGTGCCGACCGGCCCGCGCTCGTCGATCGGCTCGCCGACGACGTTCAGGATGCGGCCCAGCGTCATCGGCCCGACCGGCACGGTGATCTGCGCGCCGGTGTCGCGCACGGTCTGGCCGCGGGTCAGGCCCTCGGTCGCGTCCATCGCGATCGTGCGGACGGTGTTCTCGCCCAGATGCTGCGCGACCTCGAGCACCAGCTTGTTGCCGTTGTTCTCCGTCTCCAGCGCCGACAGGATGGCGGGCAGGTTCTGGTCGAAATGCACGTCCACCACCGCGCCGATCACCTGCGCGATGCGACCCGTGTTGTTGGTGGAGCCCGTGGTCTGGGTCGGGCGGTCCTCGAGGACGGTGGCCATGGTTCTGCTTCCTGCTTGCAAGTCTTAGAGCGCTTCCGCGCCCGAGATGATCTCCACCAGCTCGGTCGTGATCGCGGCCTGGCGGGTGCGGTTGTACTGGATCGACAGGCGCTTGATCATGTCGCCGGCGTTGCGGGTGGCGTTGTCCATCGCGTTCATCTGCGCGCCGAAGAAGCTGGCCTGGTTCTCCTGCATCGCGCGGAAGATCTGGATGGCGAGGTTGCGCGGGAGCAGGTCGGCGAGGATCTGCTCCTCGTCCGGCTCGTACTCGACGGCGGCGTCGTTGGCCGTGGAAACTGAGGAAGTCGAGTCCACGTCAGCACGCGACACGGGGATGATCTGCCGTTCGGTCGGCTCCTGCACCAGGGCGGACACGAACTTGCCATAGAACAGATGCGCGACGTCGAACTCGCCCGCCTCGTAGCGACGGACCAGGTCGTCGGCGATCGCGCGGGCGTCATCGAAGCCGGGCGTCTTGATCGCGGACAGGTCGGCGTCGTGCAGGATCGCGTCGGGGTAGAAGCGGCGCAGCACGCGGCCCTTCTTGCCCGCGAGATAGAAGCGCACGGTCTTGCCCTGCGCGGTCAGTGCCTGGGCGCGGCGCCGCGCCGCGCGGACGATGTTGGTGTTGAACGCGCCGGCCAGCCCGCGCTCGGAGGTGGCGACCACCAGCAGCTGCACCTGGTCGCGCCCCGTGCCCGCGAGCAGGCGCGGCGAGGACTCGCTGACCGTCACGCGACCGGCCAGCGACGTCATCACCTCGCCCAGCCGCTCGGCATAGGGACGCCCGGCCTGCGCCGCGTCCTGCGCCCGGCGCAGCTTGGCGGCGGCGACCATCTTCATCGCCTTGGTGATCTTCTGCGTCGACTTCACCGAGCCGATGCGGATCTTGAGGGCCTTGAGGCTCGCCATCTATTGTCCCGCAGTCCTGAACCCAGCCAGATAATCCTCCAGAGGCCGCGCGGTGCCGGTGACCTGTACAGCTCCATCTTCACGTCGGACGACGAGCGGAGCATTACCGGCCAGCATCGTCGAAGGGTCACCCGTTTCGACATACTCACGCGATTGATAGAAGATTACCCAGCCAAACTCCTCTTCCCTGGTCAGATCGGTCGAAATGACGAAGCTGTCGTTCGCCAGATATTTGGCAGCCGCAACTTCGGCATCTCGGCGGTCCACTACTTACGCGAACGTCTTGCCGAAAGCGTCGAGCGCTGACTTCAGGCCGTTCTTCGCCTCGTCGCCCAGATCGCGCGTATCGCGGATTTTGGTCAACACGTCCGCATGGTTCGCGCGCAGATCGGCGATCATCGCCGCCTCGTAGCGCGTCACATCCTGCACCGGCACCGCGTCCAGATAGCCGCCTGTGCCGGCGAAGATCGACGCCGTCTGCTCCTCGAACGGCAGGGGCGAGAACTGCGGCTGCTTGAGCAGCTCCGTCAGCCGCGCGCCGCGCGCCAGCAGCCGCTGGGTCGAGGCGTCGAGGTCGGAGCCGAACTGCGCGAAGGCCGCCATCTCGCGATATTGCGCCAGCTCCAGCTTGATCGAGCCGCTGACCTTCTTCATCGCCTTGGTCTGCGCGGCCGAGCCGACGCGCGACACGGACAGGCCGACGTTGATCGCCGGGCGGATGCCCGCGAAGAACAGGTCGGTCTCCAGGAAGATCTGCCCGTCGGTGATCGAGATGACATTGGTCGGGATGTACGCCGACACGTCGCCCGCCTGCGTCTCGATGATCGGCAGCGCGGTCAGCGAGCCGCCGCCGTTCGCGTCCGACATCTTGGCGGCGCGCTCCAGCAGGCGCGAGTGGAGATAGAACACGTCGCCCGGATATGCCTCGCGGCCCGGCGGACGGCGGAGCAGCAGCGACATCTGGCGATAGGCGACGGCCTGCTTCGACAGGTCGTCATAGACGATCACCGCGTGCATCCCGTTGTCGCGGAAATACTCGCCCATCGCGCAGCCGGTATAGGGCGCCAGGAACTGCAGCGGCGCGGGGTCCGACGCGGTGGCGGCGACGACGATCGAATAGTCCATCGCGCCGTTCTCGGTCAGCGTCTTGACCAGCTGCGCGACCGTGGACCGCTTCTGCCCGACCGCGACATAGATGCAGTACAGCTTCTTCGACTCGTCGGTCCCGGCGTTCGCCGTCTTCTGGTTGATGAACGTGTCGATCGCGACCGCCGACTTGCCGGTCTGGCGGTCGCCGATGATCAGCTCGCGCTGGCCGCGGCCGACGG
>CAXTWJ010000155.1:0-6540 GCA_964247925.1 uncultured Sphingomonas sp. | reverse complement strand
ATCTATGTCGACATCCAGCAGCCCAGCGCCGACCTGTTGAAGCTGCGCGAGCAGATGATGACGGGCGCGGTGCTGAAGAACGGCGCCGCGCGCGTGCAGCTCAGGCTCGAATCCGGCACCACCTACCCGCAGGCGGCGACGCTGCGCTTTGCCGACGTGTCGGTCGATCCCGGCACCGGCACGCAGACGATCCGCGCGGTCGCGCCCAATGCCGCGGGGCTGCTGCTGCCCGGCATGTTCGTGCGCGCGGTGCTGCCGCAGGGCACGCAGGCGCGCGCGCTCCTGGTGCCGCAGCGCGCGGTGAGCCGCGACGATCGCGGCCACCCGACCGCGCTGGTGGTCGGCGCCGGCAACAAGGCGGAGCTGCGCGTGCTCACCACCAGCCGCACCCAGGGCGACGGCTGGATCGTCACTGCCGGGCTGAAGCCGGGCGACCGCGTCATCGTCGAGGGCGGCATGCTGCTGCGTCCCGGGATGCCGGTGAACGCCTCGCCGGCCGGAGCGAAGCCCGCCGCCCCAGCACCCGCACAGGGACGCTAGACCGCTCATGTCCCGCTATTTCATCGATCGCCCGATCTTCGCCTGGGTGCTGGCGATCATGATAATGATCGCGGGCGTGTTGGCGATCCGGATCCTGCCGATCGCGCAGTTTCCGGCCATCGCGCCGCCCGCCGTGTCCATCACCGCGACCTATCCGGGCGCGGACGCGCAGACGCTGGAGAACACCACGACGCAGATCATCGAGCAGCAGCTGAAGGGGATCGACCACCTCCGTTACTTCTCGTCATCGTCCTCGTCCTTCGGCCAGGCGATCATCACCCTGACCTTCGAGCAGGGCACGAACCCCGACATCGCGCAGGTGCAGGTCCAGAACAAGCTGCAGGCGGCGACCCCGCTGCTCCCGCAGGAAGTGCAGCAGCAGGGCATCATCGTCGCCAAGGCGACGCAGAACTTCCTGATGTTCGTCGGACTATATTCGGAGAACGGCTCACACGACGCCGACGACCTGTCGGATTACGTCGCGTCCAAGCTGCAGGACCCGCTGTCGCGCGTGCCCGGCGTCGGCGACACGCAGATCTTCGGCTCGCAATACGCGATGCGGATCTGGGCGGACCCGCTGAAGCTCAACAACTTCGCGCTGACCATGGACGACATCCGCGCCGCCGTGGTCGCGCAGAACGCGCAGGTCTCCGCCGGACAGATCGGCGCGCAGCCCGCGCCGGCGAACCAGATGCTGAACGCGACGGTGTCGGTCGAATCGCGCCTGACCACGCCCGAGCAGTTCCGTGCCATCAGCCTAAAGACCAATGCCGACGGCTCGGTCGTCCGCCTGGGCGACGTCGCGCGTGTCGAGATCGGCGCGGAGAATTACGGCTACTCCTCGCAGTGGAACGGCAAGCCCGCGTCGGGCATCGGCATCAAGCTCGCGCCCGGCGCCAACGCGCTCGATACGGTGACCGCGATCAAGGCGCGGGTGAACGCGATCGCCAAGGGCTTCCCGCCCGACGTGAAGGTGATCTTCCCCTACGACACCTCGCCCTTCGTGCGGCTGTCGATCAAGCAGGTGATCGAGACGCTGGTCGAGGCCGTGGTGCTCGTCTTCCTGGTCATGTTCCTGTTCCTGCAGAACATCCGCGCGACGCTGATCCCGACCATCGCGGTGCCCGTCGTGCTGCTCGGCACCTTTGGCGTGCTGGCGATCGCGGGCTATTCGATCAACACGCTGACGCTGTTCGGCATGGTGCTGGCGATCGGCCTGCTCGTCGACGACGCGATCGTGGTCGTGGAGAATGTCGAGCGCCTGATCCAGACCGAGCATCTCAGCCCCAAGGACGCCGCGCGCAAGTCGATGGACGAGATCACCGGCGCGCTGGTCGGCATCGCCACCGTGCTGTCGGCGGTGTTCCTGCCCATGGCGTTCTTCGGCGGCTCGACCGGCGTGATCTATCGCCAGTTCTCCATCACCATCGTGTCGGCGATGGTCCTGTCGGTCTCCGTCGCGCTGATCCTGACGCCCGCGCTGTGCGCGACCATCCTGAAGCCCCACGACCCGAACCGGGGCGAGGGCCACGGCCCGCTCGCGCGCTTCTTCCGCTGGTTCAACGAGAAGTTCGATCAGGGGCGCGACCGCTACGAGCGCGGGGTGCGCGGCACCGCCAGCCGCTGGGGCCGGTCGCTCGTGATCTACGCCCTGATCGTGGTCGGCATGGCGTTCATGTTCGTGCGGCTGCCCACCGGCTTCCTCCCCGACGAGGATCAGGGCATCATGATCGCGCTGGTGCAGGGGCCGTCGGGCGCGACCAGCGCGCGCACGCAGAAGGGGCTGGACCTGATCCGCGATCACTTCCTGCAGAAGGAGGGCGGCAACGTCCAGGGCGTCTACACCGTCAACGGCTTCTCGTTCGCGGGCAACGGCCAGAACGCGGGCATCGCCTTCATGCCGTTGAAGGGCTGGGACGAACGCCCGGGTTCCGCCAACAAGGCGCCCGCGATCGCCGGCCGCGCGATGGCGGTGTTCTCCCAATTCAAGGACGCGATGATCTTCGCGGTCGTGCCGCCGGCGGTGCAGGAGCTGGGCAACGCCACCGGCTTCGATCTGCAGCTGGTCGATCAGAACGGGGTCGGCCATGCCGGGCTGCTGGGCGCGCGCAACGCGATGCTGGGCGCCGCGGGGCAGAACAAGTCGCTGGTCGGCGTCCGCCCCAACGCGGTGGAGGACGCGCCACAGCTCAAGATCAACGTCGATCACGACAAGGCACGCGCGCTCGGCCTCGACTTGGCGACGGTCAGCAGCACGGTCTCGACCGCCTGGGGCGGCCGCTACATCAACGACTTCATCGACCGGGGCCGCGTCAAGCGCGTCTATCTGGAGGCGGACACGCGGTATCGCCTCGCGCCGGAGAACATCGGCGACCTGTTCGTGCGCGGCAGCAGCGGCACCATGGCGCCTTTCTCCGCTTTCTCCACGCTCGCCTGGGCGCAGGCGCCGATGCAGCTGACCCGCTACAACGGCCAGCCCGCGATGGAGCTGCTGGGCCAACCCGCGCCCGGCGTGTCGTCGGGCGCGGCGATGGATGCGATGCAGCAGCTGCACGACAAGGTCGCGCCCAACACCGACCTGCAATGGACGGGCCTGTCGTACGAGGAGCGGCTGTCGGGCGGGCAGGCGCCGGCGCTGTACGGCCTGTCGCTGCTGATCGTGTTCCTGTGCCTGGCGGCCCTGTACGAGAGCTGGTCGGTGCCGATCTCGGTCATGCTGGTGGTGCCGCTGGGCATCGTCGGCGCGCTGCTGGCGGCGACGCTGACCGGGTTGAACAACGACATCTACCTCCAGGTCGGGCTGATCACCACGATCGGCGTGTCGGCGAAGAACGCGATCCTGATCGTGGAGTTCGCGGAGGAGAAAATCCGCGACGGTCTGTCCCCGTTCGACGCCGCGATCGAGGCGGCCAAGCTCCGGCTCCGGCCCATCCTGATGACGTCGCTCGCCTTCATCTTCGGCGTGTTTCCGCTGGCGATCGCGACGGGCGCGGGCGCGGGCGGACAGAACGCGATCGGGCGCGCGGTGGTCGGCGGGATGCTGTCGGCGACGGTGCTCGCCATCTTTTTCGTGCCGATGTTCTTCGTGGTCGTGCTGCGCCTGTTCGGCCAGGGCGGCCGCGCGGCGCCGGCGGCGCCCGATCAGCCCGGGGACAAGCCGGAAGGGCGCCCGGCGCCGCAGGAAGCGTAGACCCATGACCCGTGCCCTCCCCCTCCTGCTGGCGACCAGCCTGCTCGCTGGCTGCAACCTGGCGCCCAACTATGTCCGGCCGGTCGGCGCGGTGCCGGCGGCGCTGCCCCAGGGCGGCGTCTACCCGGCCGCCGCGACCGACGCGCCCGATGTGACGCGGATCGGCTGGCGCGACTTCTGCACCGAGCCCCGCCTGCGCGACGGGAGCCAGTCGGGGCTGGACAACAACCGCGACCTGCGCGTCGCGGCGGGCAACGTGCTCGCGGCGCGTGCGCGCTATCGCGTCCAGCGCGCCGATCAGGTGCCGACCACCAGCGTGACGGGTTCGGCCACCTACACCAACAACGTGTTCGGCGCGTCCGGCGCGACATCGGGCACCGGCACGGGCGCGACCGGTGGCACTGGCACTGGAACCGGCACGGCCGTGGGCGGCAACGCGGGCACCGGCGTCGGCGCGGGCGCGGGCGTCGGCACCGGCTCGACCGACCAGCATTTCTACTCGGGCGATGCCGGCTTCTCCAATTTCGAGCTCGACCTGTTCGGCCGCCTGCGCAACCTGTCCCGCGCCGCGCAGGAACAGTATTTCGCCAGTGAGGAGGCGCAGCGCTCGACCCGGATCAGCCTGATCGCGGAGATCGCGACCGCCTGGCTGACGCTGGCGGGCGACCAGGATCAGCTGGCGCTGTCGCGGCAGACGTTGACCACCTTCCGGCAGACGCGCGACCTGACGGCGGCGCAATTCCGCATCGGCGTCGCGTCGGAGCTGGAGGCGCGGCAGGCGGACACCAACTACCAGGGCGCGCTGAACGACATCGCCGTGCTGGAGACGCAAGTCACGCAGGACAGGAACGCGCTGGAGCTGCTGGTCGGCGCCCCCGTCGCGCCCGCGCTGCTGCCCGCCGGGCTGGGCACGGGCGAGGCGACGCTGCCGTCACTCCCGGCCGGCCTGTCGTCGGACGTGCTGCTCAGGCGCCCGGACGTGCTGCAGGCGGAACACCAGCTGGTCGCCGAGCACGCCAATATCGGCGCGGCGCGCGCGGCCAAGTTCCCCACCATCTCGCTGACCGGCACGGTGGGGACGATCAGCACCGCGCTGTCCGGCCTGTTCGGCGGCGGCAGCTTCACCTATACCGGCGCGCCGGCGGTCTCGCTGCCGCTGTTCGACGGCGGGCGCATCCGCGGCAACATCCAGCTCGCGGAGGCCAACCGCCAGGTCGCGCTGGCGACATACGAGCGCGCCATCCAGACGGCCTTCCGGGAGGTCGCCGACGCGCTGGCCCAGCGCGGCACCATCGATCGGCAGGTGGCCGCGCAGACGCAGCGCGCCCAGTCGGCGGGGGTGGCCGCGCGCCTGTCGAGCGCGCGCTACGGCGCGGGCGTGGACTCGTTCCTCAACACCCTGGACGCGCAGCGCACCAGCTACGCCGCGCAGCAGCAGCTGGTCACGACGCGCGTGGCGCGGGGCAGCAACCTGGTGGAGCTGTACCGGTCGCTGGGCGGCGGACTGCAGGACAGCTCGGGCGCTCTCCCCTCGCCAGGTCCCCCCTTGCCAAGCCGCTGAATCGGCGTAGCCTCTCCGCCGAACAGGAGAGAGCCATGGCCAGCATGCACGGTGTTGCCGTCGATTCCGGGGACGAAAGCCTCATCATCCTGCAGAGCCTGCTCTGCCTGCTGCGCGAGAAGAACGTGCTGAGCCGGGCGGACATAGAAACGTTGGCGCACAAGGTGGAGCAGCGCGCGGCCGGGCACGACGCGGCGCTGCCCTGCTGCACCCACGCGGCGAGCGCGGCGTCGGCGGAGCTGCGGGAGATGACCAGCTATCTGGGCCAGCGCTACGGCGGCAAGCACGCGCGCCTGCCCTAACCCACCTCCACCAGCACCAGCGACACATTGTCGCTGCCGTCGCGCGCGAGCGCGCCCGCGAGCAGGTCGGCGGCCGCTTCGTCGAGCGAACCCCCGACGGCGCGCGTCTCGTCCAGCGAGCGCGACAGGCCGTCGGAACAGAGCAGCAGCCGATCGCCGGGCGCCAGCGTCACGGCGACCGTATCCAGCGCCACCGCGTCCTCGATCCCGAGCGCGCGGGTGATGACGTTCGCCCGTGGATGGCGCGCGGCGCCCGCCGGCGTCAGCAGCCCGGCATCCACCAGTTCCTGCACCACGCTGTGATCGTGGGTCAGCAACCGGGGCCGGCCACGCAGCAGATAGGCTCGGCTGTCGCCCGCCCAGGCGATCCGCGCCACGTCGTCCCCCACCAGGGCCGCGACCACCGTCGCGCCCGCGTCCAGCGCCTCCGCGCGGTTGCGGTCCAGGATGCGACGGTTGGCATCTTCCAGCGCCGCGCACAGGCTCGCGAAGCTCACCGGGCCGGCGATCAGCGCGCGCAGCGCCTCCACCACCGTCTGTGCCGCCAGGTCACCGCCGCGATGGCCACCCATGCCGTCCGCCACGGCCCATAGGCCCTGCCCGGGCGCGTCGAACACGCGGTCCTCGTTGATCTGGCGGACCAGCCCGACATGGCTGCGCGCGACGGAGCGGCACGCCAGCGCGACCGTCATGCCCGGCCCGCCCCCGTCTCCGCCGTGTCATAGGCGGCCACGAACGCGCGATCGAGCGTGCCGCCCTCCCCTCGGTCGAGTTGGCGCGACAGGTCGGCGTAGCGAGTCGCCACCTCCTCCGCCTGCACCGTCGCGCGGCCCTTGAGCAGCGTCGTGCGGCTCGCGGTCGCGGCGGCGAGCGCCGCGGGCGAGAAGCTGTCGATCGCGGCGCGCCGGCTGCCCTGCAGCCCGGCGCAGGTCGCGCGCAGGTGCCGC